>CAKQQK010000066.1:0-16922 GCA_934270935.1 uncultured Coprococcus sp.
GGATCTTTCGATCCGACGTTCTTGAAATTCTTGTTTGGAATTTCAGGGTTGTCATGTTGTTAATTTTTCAAGGTTCTCTTTGTTCTCGCCTCTCAGCGACAACTTCTAAATACTATCACATTCATTTCTTAATGTCAACAACTTTTTTCATCTTTTTTCAAGTCATTTCGTCAGCTCTTATAAACTGATTTCGTATCATAATCGGGAGATTATAAAGCGAATAAATCTCAAAATCTGATGTTTTATAGATGTTTTCGACACCGTCTCACGCGACAGCTTTTATAAGATACCACCATCATTTTATAATGTCAAGCACTTTTTCCTGAATTCTGCAAAATCTGCAAAATAAGAAAAATGGCCACAGCATCAGCTGATACTATGGCCGTTCTTGTCATTATTATTGTATCTTTTCATTTAAAATAATACCCTAAAATTTGAATATGTAAGAATATCATATTCTTATATCAGAATATATTGTCCCTACATTAGAAATATATTTCCACTACATTAGAGTATATTACTCTGTATATTGCTCTGTATACTGTATATTACATTATGTGTTTGTGTATATTGGGTTAGTGTATATTGTTCTATATATCGCTTTACACGTTTACGTATATTGCTCTATATATACTCCAATGCCTGCTGCAAATTCGCCACACCTACTACTTTCATGTCACCAATATCCTTCATCTTCTTCACATTATCAAGATTGGATCTTGGTATGATGCATAGTTTAAATCCCATCTTAGATGCCTCACGCACTCTCTGTTCCGCTCCTGATACGCCACGTACCTCTCCCGATAATCCCAGCTCTCCGAACATGACCATATCGGATGGTATGGCACGATTCTTGAAACTGGAGACAAGTGCAAATACAATTCCAAGATCTGCCGACGGATCATCAAGGCGCATTCCTCCGGCTATATTCACATAGGCATCGCAGCCAGCCATCACTATGCCACCTCTTTTCTCCAACACAGCAAGAAGAAGGTTCACTCTGTTGTAATCAAGACCCACACTCGTTCTTCTTGGCAGATTGAAACTCGACTGACAGACAAGAGCCTGTATCTCCAGAAGTATTGGTCTTGTTCCCTCCATAGTACATACAACCACAGATCCAGACGTATCGTCTGGTCTGCCATCCAGCATGAGCTGTGACGGATTCTTCACCTCGTCAAGCCCTGTTCCCTTCATCTCAAATACACCTATTTCATTTGTAGAGCCAAATCTGTTTTTTACAGCACGGAGCACTCTGAATCCTGCGTTCCTTTCGCCCTCAAAATACAGAACTGTATCCACCATGTGTTCAAGAGTCCTTGGACCGGCTACTGTTCCTTCCTTGGTCACATGTCCGACTATGAATATGGCAATTCCAGTCTGCTTTGCCATCCTCATCAGTCTGGCAGTCACCTCTTTAACCTGGGATACACTTCCCGGAGCAGATTCCACATCGTCTGTGACTATAGTCTGTATAGAATCTATAACTATCACTTTCGGAGTATCCTTTTTTACATACTCTTCAACATCCTCAAGATTATTGACACAGAGAAGCAGCATATCTTTTGTGAAGCTTCCTATTCTCTCCGCACGCATCTTTATCTGTGACAGGGATTCCTCTCCTGATACATAAAGTATCTTATGCCCCATCTCAGACATATTCCTGCACATCTGCAATAATATGGTGGACTTTCCTATTCCTGGATCACCGCCTACAAGGACCAGGGATCCGCTCACTATTCCACCGCCTAATACTCTGTTTAACTCGCCAATTCCTGTGGTGAACCGCGTCTCATCAGTGGTCTCCACCTCCAAAATGCTTGTAGGCGCCACGACAGCCCTTTTACCGGACTGGCTCTTGGCGCCTACTGTCACTTTCTCCTCACAAAATGAATTCCACGCCTTACATCCCGGGCACTGTCCCATCCACTTTGTCGATTCAAATCCACATTCCTGGCAAAAAAACACCTGTTTTGCTTTTGCCATAAATATCTCCTGTGTATTCTATATTAGTCAAATGCTCTCTTGACATCTACCTTTACAGATCTTCCCTCTTCAAGATCAACACTTATGCTCATCTTGCCACCAAGATTGGTCTTGTTCTTACCTACATATACATCGTCCACATGAACCTTGTACTCTGTCTCTGGCTCAAGCTCAAGTGTGATAGAGGCATTCTCAGATCCCTCAACGACAAATGAAACATCGTTCTCATCAGCCTTGAAACCATGAACTGCTGTTCCAGGCACTGACTCATATACAAACATTCCATTCTTCTCCAACTTTGTTATCTCATTAAAAGTCTTAATCTTATATATATCTCCCTGGAATTCAAAACCATCCTTCTTTGTCTTTGCTCCGAGCTCATAATTACCAAACTCCAAAGCTTCTCCCTGCGCGTTTATCAATTCGTTTACTACTGCCACTTCTTTTATCCTCCTGTTGATTTGTCTATATCACCAAACGAAAGTTTGTATTTGTATCTTCTGTACACCATCCGTTAGTGCTTTTTATTATACCGTAATGCATTACTTTTTTCTACAAAATTATGCAACTTCACCAAATTTTTATAGTTTATTTTTTCTTAACTGTAAATGTCACCTGTTCTTTTTTATCCGAGTCTGCCTGTGCACCTTTAACCTTATGGATCGATACATTCACAGTATCCCCTTTCTTTACCTCGCCCCTCAATATAGCCTCGGCAAGGCCATCCTCAAGATATGTCTGTATAGCGCGGCGGAGCGGTCTCGCACCAAATTTCTTATCATAACCTTTCTCAAAGATAAATTTTTTTACAGAATCGGAAAATCTGAGACTGATCTCCATCTGTCTCTCAACTCTGCCTACAAGTTCATGAAGCATAAGTCCTGTTATATCCCTGACATTCTTCTCATTCAAAGCATGGAACACTATGATATCATCTATTCTATTAAGGAATTCCGGTCTGAAATTCTTTTTAAGTTCATCCATGACATTTCCCTTCATGGTCTCATGTTCCTTAGCCTCATCCGTGACAGTGACAAATCCCAGAGTCTTCGGATCAACTATCCTGTCAGCTCCGGTATTCGATGTCATGATTATGATCGTGTTCTTAAAATCTACCTTTCTGCCCTGCGAATCCGTTATATGTCCGTCATCAAGAACCTGGAGCAGTATGTTGAACACGTCACTGTGAGCCTTCTCTATCTCATCAAACAGCACTACCGAATACGGATTTGTCCTGACTTTCTCGCTGAGCTGGCCGCCCTCCTCAAATCCGACATATCCCGGAGGCGATCCTATCATCTTTGATACACTGTGCTTTTCCATATACTCCGACATATCTACTCTGATAAGTGCATCCTCACTGCCAAATACTATCTCGGCAAGTGCCTTTGAAAGTTCCGTCTTACCGACTCCTGTAGGTCCAAGGAACAGGAATGATCCCATAGGTCTCTTCGGATCCTTAAGCCCGACACGGCTTCTCTTTATCGCCTTTGCAACAGCAGATACAGCTTCTTCCTGACCAACTACACGCTTGTGCAGCTCCGCCTCTAATCTTTCCAATCTCTTTGATTCTTTCTCCGTAAGCCTGCTCACAGGAATCTTTGTCCACACCGACACAACATCAGCAATATCGTTCTCTGTTATAGTTGTGCTTCTGCCAGTTCCCGAATTCTTCTTCACATTTTTTTTGAATAGTTCTTTCTGTCTGGCTCGAATCTCACCTGCGGCTTCTATATCCCCCGCTATGATCGCAGCTTCAAGATCCTTATCCAGAGTTACGAGCTCAGCTTCAACAGCTTTTTTCTTCTCCTGTGCGCGTCCGGTCGTTGAAAATCCAAGCTTTTTGCGCGAACAAGCCTCATCCATGAGATCTATCGCTTTATCTGGAAGGAATCTGTCCGTTATATATCTTGTGGAAAGATCTACAGCGGCTTCCACGGCATCATCACTTATATCCACGCCGTGATACTGCTCATAACAGTCCCTGAGTCCTTTCAGGATCTCCACAGCCTCATCCCTGGTAGGTTCATTCACATATACCGGCTGAAATCTTCTCTCAAGTGCAGCATCCTTCTCTATATATTTTCTGTATTCATTCTGGGTCGTGGCACCTATCATCTGTATCTCGCCCCTTGACAGAGATGGTTTAAGGATATTTGAAGCGTCTATCGCTCCCTCAGCACCTCCGGCACCTATAAGCGTGTGAAGCTCATCCACAAATAATATGACATTGCCATCAGCCTTGACCTCATGGATCACCTTCTTTATCCTGTCCTCGAATTCTCCACGATATTTTGAGCCAGCCACCATACTAGACAGATCCAGCGACAGCAGCCTCTTTCCCCTTACAGTCTCAGGAACATCATCGTGGGCTATGAGATATGCTATCCCTTCCACAACCGCAGTCTTACCAACTCCGGGTTCACCAACCATACATGGGTTGTTCTTCATGCGTCTGCTGAGTATCTGAAGTACACGCTCAATCTCTTTCTCCCTGCCAACTACAGGATCAAGCCCCCCCAGCTTGGCTTCTCTGGTGAGATCTCTTGAATACTGATCCAAAGTAGGTGTAGCTGTGCGTTCAGTATTCCGGGACTTTTTCATCATTGAATATTCTTTTTTTGCAGAATTGGCATCACATCCACATGCCATAAGTATATCTGTATATACTTTCTGTACATTCACATTTTCCGAAGCCATAAGCTTCATCGCCACACAATCCTTGATTTTTATAAGTGCGATCAGCAAATGTTCGGTTCCAACTTCGTTTGATCCAAGTCTTTTTGCCTCATATTGTGAATCATCCAATATCTTTCTGGCACTTTTCGTGTATTTATCCTTTTCACCAGTGACAACACCGCCCGGCTCCAGCGTAAACTTCAGTGCATCAATGATCTTGATTATATCCAATCCGTTTGCATTTAAGATGCTGTACGCCGTTGTATCAGAGACAGATGCCAGGGCAACTATCAGATGTTCGCTTCCAACAAAATTCTGTCCCAGTTTCTTCGCTATGCGGTTTGCCTCTTTTATCACTATCTCGCTTTCTTCGCTATATGGTAATTTCATTCAATTCACCTCTAATCCATGATCGCTTAATTAATAGCGTGCTTCATTACCTGTCATCATGCTTCAGCATGATGACCTGCGCACGCATCAGCGTGCTTCATTATAGCATATGTATTACAGAATACAAAAGAGGTTTTGAATCAAAGTATTTCAAAACCTCCTCCGCTGTTTCGCCGGATCACACCTCCGGCTCATATAATATATTCAAATGAATCTATTACTGCTCGTCTATCGCTTTTCCTATATCATGTCTCATATATTTGTTCTCAAATGTAATCCACTCTGTAGCTGCATACGCATTCGCACGGGCCTCAAAAAGGTCCTTACCCTTTGCTGTAACACCGAGTACACGACCGCCATTTGTCACGATCTGATCGCCGTCAAACTTTGTTCCGGCGTGGAATACAAAGTAATCGTCCTTGCCGTCAAACTTTTCAAGGCCGCTTATAGGATAACCCTTCTTGTATGACACAGGATATCCGTCAGATGCAAGAACTACGCACACTGCTGCGTTGTCCTCAAACTGAAGATCTACCTTATCGAGTGTTCCGTCGATACATACCTCCATGACATCGATGATATCGTTCTTCATACGAGGAAGAACTACCTGAGCCTCAGGATCGCCAAATCTTGCATTGTACTCAAGAACCTTAACACCATTTGGTGTCATCATCAGTCCGCAGAACAGAACTCCCTTGAATTCTCTTCCCTCAGCCTTCATGGCTGCCATAGTTGGCTTGTAGATATTCTCCATGCAATACTCATCTATCTCTTTTGTATAGAAAGGACTTGGTGAGAATGTTCCCATTCCGCCTGTGTTGAGTCCCTGATCTCCATCCTTTGCTCTCTTGTGATCCTGTGCTGAAGTCATAGGCTTGATGGTTGTTCCATCACAGAAGCAAAGGACTGACACCTCACGTCCTGTCATGAACTCCTCAATAACCATAGTGTTGCCCGCTGATCCAAAGTGCTTGTCAAGCATGATCTCCTTGACACCTGCCTTTGCCTCTTCAAGATCATTACATATGAGAACGCCCTTGCCGAGTGCAAGTCCGTCAGCCTTTAATACTATAGGGAATATAGCTGTCTCAAGATACTTCAGTGCTGAATCTGCGTCTGTAAAGTTCTCATAAGCTGCTGTAGGTATGCCATACTTCTTCATGAGATCCTTGGAGAATGCCTTTGATCCCTCTATAATAGCAGCATTCGCGCGTGGTCCAAATGCTCTGATTCCAGCTGCCTCAAATGCATCAACCGCGCCAGCAACGAGTGGATCATCCGGCGCTACAACAACCAGATCTATCTCATTCTCCTTTGCAAATGCAACCAGCTTGTCAAAATCCATAACACCTATATCAACGCACTCTGCAAGTGCAGCGATACCTGCGTTGCCAGGTGCACAATATATCTTTGATACTTTATCACTCTTTGAAATACTTGTAACTATAGCATGCTCTCTTCCGCCGCTTCCTACTACCAATACTTTCATGGATATTCCTCCTAATCCTCAACTACTGCAATACCATCTTCCACATGTACCTTGCCGTGAGCTATCTTGTCAATGACCGCCGGCATAAGCTTCCACTCTGCCTGCTCCATCACACGCTGCTGCAAAATCTTTGGTGTATCGCCATTCTTTACCTCAACAGCCTTCTGCATGATGATAGGACCCGTATCTGTACCTTTGTCTACAAAATGTACTGTGGCACCTACCACCTTCACGCCCCTTGCAAGGGCAGCCTCATGAACTTTGAGTCCATAATATCCTGTACCGCAAAATGACGGTATAAGTGATGGATGTATGTTTATTATCTTGTTTGGATATGCATCTATTACTATCTCCGGGATAACCACAAGATATCCTGCGAGGACCACAAGATCCGCACCGGTCTCCTGCAGTTTTGCAAGAAGAGCCTCGTTGAACTTCGCTCTGTCATCGTAATCCTTAGGGCTTACGACATACGCTTCGATTCCTGCCTTCTCCGCTCTCTCAAGTGCAAATGCATTCCTATTGTTGCTTATGACTGCAACTATCTCTGTATCTGTTATGACTTTATTCTCTATGGCATCTATGATGGCCTGAAGATTGGTTCCGCCACCTGACACCAGAACTGCAACCTTTAGCATAAGTCTACTCCCTTTTCACCAGCTACTACTGTACCGAGGACAAATGCCTTGTCTCCGGCAGCCTCTATAGCTGCAATAGTCTTGTCTGCGTCTGCTGGATCTATGGCAAGGCACATACCAACACCCATGTTGTATGTGTTGTACATCATGTGCTCGTCTATGTCGCCCTTCTTTGCAAGGAGCTTGAATATAGCCGGAACCTCGTATGAATCTTTCTTGACCTGTGCACGCACACCATCTGGAAGCATTCTTGGGATATTCTCATAGAATCCACCACCTGTGATATGGCTGCATCCCTTGACTGTGACACCTGCATCCTTTACAGACTTAAGTGCCTTTACATATATTCTTGTAGGCTCAATAAGTGCCTCGCCGAGTGTCTTACCCAGCTCGTCATAATATGTATCAAGAGACTCCTTAGTCATCTCGAATACCTTTCTTACAAGTGAAAAACCGTTGCTGTGCACTCCACTTGAAGCGATACCTATAAGTGTATCTCCCGGCTTGATATTCTCTCCTGTAATAAGATCCTTCTTCTCAACAACACCTACTGCAAATCCTGCAATATCATACTCGTTCTCAGGCATAAGACCTGGATGTTCTGCTGTCTCACCACCGACAAGTGCGGCACCTGACTGGTTGCATCCCTCTGCAACACCGCTCACTATAGTCGCGATCTTCTCAGGATAATTCTTGCCACATGCTATATAATCGAGGAAGAAAAGTGGCTCTCCACCAGAGCACGCGATATCATTCACACACATTGCTACTGCGTCAATTCCGATAGTGTCATGCTTATCCATAATATAAGCCAGCTGAACCTTTGTTCCGCATCCGTCTGTTCCAGACAGAAGTATAGGTTCTTCCATATCCTTGATCTTAGCAAGACTGAAAGCTCCTGCAAATCCACCGATTCCGCCAAGCACCTCAGGTCTCATGGTAGTCTTGATATGCTTCTTCATAAGCTCCACTGACTTGTATCCAGCTTCAATATCTACTCCGGCATTCTTGTAATCCAATTTCTTGTCCTCCTGTTATCTGTTCTGTAAATAGCGCATAAGCACTGTTTTTCAAATATACCCATAAATTATAGATTATATCGAATACTTTGTAAAGAATGATATGATTACAAATTGATAAGGGCCATTCTGTGTGATATAATACATTGTAGTTTTTATATTGTCAGTGCAAACATAACTCAAGGTAGTTTTATCATAGAAGATATAAAGGAGTACCCACATGACTAATAACAGACTGAATATCGGTATATTTACATGCCACCTTGATAATGACTATACCAACGAAGTGTGCAAGGGTGCTGAAGCCGCTGCGTGTGAACTTGACTGTAATCTCATTGTATTTCCAGGAATGTTCCTCAGCGCATCCTTCTATGACCCTGCAAACCAGTTATATGATTATCAGTACAACTCTATTTTTTACTATGCACACCCTGAATGTCTCGACGCACTTATCGTCTCCACAGGTGCTATATCATCTTTTTTGTCAGAGAAGGATATCAACGCATTCTTATCACATTTCAAAGGAATCCCAATCATTTCACTCGAGGAAGAAATCCCGGGATATCCATGCATAAGAACCGATAACTCTGGAGGCATGAGAAACGCCATTGAGCATCTGATCATATGTCACAACAAAAAACATATATGTTTTGTGGCGGGCAAGGAAGACAACGAAGACAGCGAGCAGCGCCTGGAAATATATCGCAGTGTTCTCTCAGAGAACGGTATGAATGTGGAAGACCGGATGATCGTCCACGGTGACTTCTCCGAATTCTGCCGAGAAGAGATATCCAGGCTCATAGATATGAATCCGGATATGGATGCAATCGTATTTGCAAATGACCACATGGCCATGGGCGGATACACCGAGCTGAAAGCCCGAGGAATCCACATCGGAGATGATATATCCGTAGTTGGATTCGACGATGCAACAGCATCTGTCAATATGGATCCTCCGCTTACAACAGTCAATATCAACGCATGCGAACTGGGACACAGGGCTGTATACGGTGCTGTTAAGCTTGCCAAAACAGGACAAGTCAGTTCGGAAGTTCTTGACTCGCATTTTCTCAGAAGACTTTCATGTGGATGCAGATTATGTTCTGAAAAGGATATGACCGCAAACAGTGAAGATCTCTTTTCACGCAGCACCAGTGACATAGTATCTATACTTTGTCATAAGTTGTTCAGTGAGATATCAGATTCTTTCTATTACAATGCAGTGGTGACATCATTCGGAGCTGTTCTGACTGATATCGTGACAGTTATAAAAGAACCTGAAAAATCCACACCACGGCACGACATAATTGACAAATTGATGGACATATTGAATTCTGATCTGACTCGTTTCTACTCCATACAGAAGGTCGCTTATGCATTCAGGGTTCTCACATCCATAGTGTCAAGCTGTCATCTGTCCCATGACAAAAGACTCCTGTTCAGCAGGCTGAATGCAGATATCACAAATGCAATTTCACTGTTCACATCGAACAGATTATATAGCACCATACAGGCCAACAAGATGCTTAGCTGGTCATCTGTATATATAACAAGAGACACTCTGACATACGGCGAGGATATTGATAAAACCTACACTTCCATCCTGAACAAGCTTCAGGGACTGGGCTATGACGGAGCTTACATATACACCTATGATGATCCTATCCGCATCACCGAATCGGGAAGATGGGATGTTCCAAAATCTTTGTTTCTTCAGGCATTCTACAACCAGAACAACTGCCAGGTACTGTTTGGTGAGTCGAGAAGAGTTCCGTCAACAGAGATATTTGACAACGAATATACATACTATGACAAGAGATTTACTTCTGTAATAGTTCCTATATTTACCAATGATGATCACCTGGGGTTGTTCATATGCAACACAGATGTGGATAACTTCAGCAGCATATACTCTACAAGTCTCCAGCTTGGATCCGCCCTAAAGTATATGACACTGCTCCGCGAACAGAACATAACCCAGGAACAGCTCAAAATGTCGCTGAACGAGATTCACGAAAAGAATGAGCTGCTGAATCACCTGTCAACATCAGACGAACTCACAGGAATTTACAACAGACGCGGGTTCATGGAGAGAGTTGAATACTACATTAACATTCCTTCAAACCGTGGAATGAAAGCAATCCTGCTCTTCGCCGACATGGATTCACTCAAGGTTGTGAATGATAAATTTGGCCACAAGGACGGGGATTTTGCCCTTAGAAATATTGCCAACATCCTGTCCAGAAGCTTTGGTCCACATGATGTCATCGGAAGAATAGGCGGCGATGAATTCGTATGCTTCGCTTTCATCAATGAATCCGATTACATAATACAGGTTCAGGATAAGATAAAAACTTTGTCAGCAGAACTGAATGCTACATGTGGTAAACCATATTTTATTGAGATGAGCGTAGGTGTGACTGAGTTTATCTGCGACGGCGACCAGACCATTGAGGATCTTCTCTCTCAGGCTGACAATGCCCTATACTCGAACAAACGATATAAGAGAATGTCTATCATAAAATAGCAATTACAAAAGAACTTCAATAAACAGCTCTGCTTTTTCATAAAGTTTTGTTCAAAAAAAACAAACAGCCTCCAACCCGTCTTTTAATCCGGGTTGGAGGCTGTTTTTATCAGTGCGCTTTATAAGCTTCAAATGCCTCGTTCAGTTTCTCTGTACCAGGCAGAACAAATCTTCCTTTTTCTATGATGGCTGTCTCTGAACCATCAGGGTGAACGGAATATATTCCACCTATCTCATCATATGGTATGGTGATATCTGTATGGCAGTTAAAATATGCCTTTGATACATCTGTCTTCCTGAGTATAGAACATTCATTGTCCTTTGCCACGATCTCCTTACCATCAGGATTGTACAGTCTGTTGTCCTCACTCCAACTATAACAGGTGTCGCCCACAGCAAAATGAGGCCCCATCTTCTCAACGATAAGTATAGGGAGTTTGTACACTATATTGTACTTGTTTGCCATAACATACGCTGTTGTATTAGTTCCTATAGCAAATTCTCCTATTGGCAATGTCTCTCGTCCGCCGAGAAGATTCTCCTTTATGAATTTCCTATTCGCATCTTCGTCAGCATAGTTATCACATATATAATCCGATATCCTGCCATCCTCAAATGTCAGCTTCAAATTAACATATTTAAGTCCATTCAGGTATACCTCACTCACGTTCAGCTCACCGTGTGTACCTGTAAGCTTAGGCGACGTGAACACCTCTCCCACCGGAATGTTGACATCAGCCACACAATTCTCAAAATTAGTCTCCTTCGATGGATCCTGCAGGTCATGCATCATAACAGTCATGTCTGTGGAATTGTCCCCCTGACCAAGAACTCGTACATACGAAGCCCTATCAAGCTCATCTATGATGTATTGATGTATTTTCCTGAACATATCATTGTTAAGAGTGTTAATCCTGACTGTCTCTCTGAAAATCTCTCTGTAATTGTCTCCAATCTCGGATACAGGGTATGCAATAATTGTAAAACTACATTTGTCCTGTGCTATATATTCATTTACAATCTGAGAACTCATGGTCTGGTATTCTACCTGAATCTCCTGCTGCCTCTTATCAAGCACCGGATCATACCCGCTGCTTTCCGGCTCAAATGGGGTCTCACCGAACACTTCTACAACCGCAGGTCCTGCATACACAGACGCCTCATATGCCAGACTCTTATATACCTGTCTGAGCACCTCAAGCTTTCTCTCCATGAGCTTCTTGTCCATAAAGAGTGCCTCATCCATTCTGTGGTCATACTCAAGCTGCTTGTTTGGAACGCTTGACGAATAACCTATTCTATTGATCAGGCGTCTGTTGATACGTGCTGTCGCATAGCGGTAACATATCGGCTCAAGTCCCATATCCCTAAACTGAAGTATAGCAGCCCTTATCATTCTCTCCTGGCCGAGGAAATATCTTATATTCACCGTTTTTTTCTTAGACAGGTCTATACCCGCAGCCTCAAATCCAAGCCTATACCCTTCAGTAAATGTATGTGCCATTGAATCTATTTCATCCTGCGGCAGGGAACTCAGGAATATCGCAGAATCAAGTTCATTCTGTCCAACATACTCTCCGTATCTATAGAGATATGATACATCCTCAAGATCGCTGTTCATGATGATATCAGTTGCAAATGAAAGGTCCGGGGACAGCTGTTCCTTTATTCTATATGAAATAAAATACTCTGCATAATCATTTTCAAAATAGTATATTGCAGACTCCAGCTCTTTTACGCTGAAATCCTCCTGGAACATGAAGTATATCTGCACAAAGAGTTCTGCCAGCAATGTTATGTCAACTATCCTGCCCTCAAATGCATATACTGTCATCCCTCTGATCTCGTTGTACACAAAACCAAGAAGCTTTGCAATCCTGGCAATCTCATCCTTCTCTCTATCGTAATCCTTATAAAACTCTTCTGTTATATACCTGTAATTGGCATAACTTGTGTTATAATTATCGCCAAGTATATCACTGTAGAGACCATGGTTCATCGCCTGAAGCTGGGACAAACTTCTCCCTGAAACTATGTCATCTTTGGCCAATTCCAATACATCACCGATTCTGGCTATAAAGTCAGCCACATGGATAAAATAATCCCTGTAAGGCATCTTTACAACATCCTCATGAGTTATCTGTCTGATTCTGTGTATCACGAGCTCATACCGCTCTTCTATATCGTCAAATTCTTCCGTAAGATTATTGTAATAGTTCATCCTGCATCCTTTCCTATAATCCCATCAACAAAAATATAACAGATATGGCAAAAACAACTATGTTAAGTATGATAGCCATCTTCTTTGCCGTGATCCCACCGTTATCTGCCCTGTAACCCATTATCGAAAAAACAGCACCGGTGAATGTCATTATCATAGCACTCACCATAAGCACACCATAAACCCTCTGAACTTTTCCCTGAGTGGCTATGGATTTGATAATTGATATAAGCACGAACAGTCCGCTAAATCCACCGAGGAAATAACTTATGATCGTATCTGTCGGCAGCCCCGGCGCCGACACCTTGAAATCTTTACTTCTTTGCATGATATCTCCTAAGCACCTTTGCCGAAATATAATAAATACAGTATCCTATGATTCCACCAAGTGTGTTCATGATTATGTCATCCACATCAAATACACCAAGCTTGGTTATGTACTGTATGACCTCTATCGTCAGGGAAAAAACTGCCGAACACAGCAAAGCATGCCCAAATGTCGTATTCTTATTCCTAACCCATCTTAGCAGCATACCATATGGGACAAAAGCCATTATATTGCCATACAGATTCAGAAAAACGCTCCATCCGTTCATCTGATCTCCATATGTTATAAAACGTCTTATCTCCTGAAACGGATACAGATTATATCTTCGTTCCTCGTATCCGCCTCTTCCAAACATATCACTGAAAATAAGGAAATAAACTATACAGATAATATAAAGCACAAACAACACAGAACATATTATTCTGAGTTTCTTTCTATCTATTTGCTTCAAAACAATACTCCTATTATGACTGATCAGCAGTACGCATCTCCATGATCCTGTCAAGAAGAACGTCTGCGCACTCCTCCTTTGACATCATTGGCAATTCACTGATCGCATCATTCGTTATAAGAGTGAGAACGTTGGTATCTACGCCAAATCCCGCTCCCGCGACTTTTAAATTATTTGCCGCAATCATATCTATATGTTTTGAATCTATCTTTTTCCTTGAATTCTCAATGAGATCCCTCGTCTCCATCGAGAATCCGCAGATGATCTGATTCTTTATCCCCTCGTTCATTCTCTGGGTTCCAAGTGCCAGAAGTATATCCTTCGTCCTTGTGAGAGGTATACTCATGTCACCATCATTCTTCTTTATCTTGTGTTCTGCAACCTCTGCCGGCTTATAATCTGCCACAGCCGCAGCCTTTATGATGACATCCTGCTCTCTGCTTCTGGACATCACAGCATCATACATATCCTGGGCAGATGTTATGTCAACCACATTTACAAATCTTGGCGGATCTATCTCCACCTTGCCCGTCACCAGAGTCACATCGGCACCTCTCAGCATGGCCTGCTGTGCAATGGCATAACCCATTTTTCCTGTGGAATGATTGGTGATATATCTGACAGGATCTATGGCCTCCTGGGTAGGTCCGGCGGTAACAAGAAGTTTCACTCCCGCCATATCCTTTTCCTTCGCTATAGCTTTCAGAATATAATCCTGAAGCACCTCCGCATCCGGAAGCTTTCCCTTGCCAGTATCACCACACGCAAGATATCCTGTGGCTGAATCTACTATCTCATATCCATAGGATGCAAGCTTTTTTATGTTATCCTGAACTATAGGATTCTCAAGCATACCTGTGTTCATCGCCGGAGCAATGATCTTCGGACATCTTGCCGGCATGATGGTCGTACTCAACATATCATCGGCAATACCATTTGCAATCTTGCCTATGATATTTGCCGAAGCCGGTGCAACCATGAACACGTCCGCCTTCTTTGCAAGGGAGACATGTTCAACGTTGAACTGAAAATTTCTGTCAAATGTATCCACAAGACACTTGTTGCCCGTCAGTGTCTCAAATGTGATCGGATTTATAAAATTCACAGCATTTCTGGTCATTATCACATGCACATCTGCATGTTTTTTCACAAGCATACTGGCAAGATTCGCAATCTTATACGCCGCAATACTGCCTGTAACGCCCAGCACAACTGTCTTTCCACGTAACATAATTATTCTGTTATCCTTTCTTTATTCCTGAAATCTGCGCAATATATAACTGCGCACAAATCTAAGAGGAAAATCTTACAGGTTTTCGATGAAGTTATCTATGAGTCTGGCCTTACCAAACCTGACAGCCATGGCACACAGTACATGTCCCTCAGCCTTGTCTATGGACTGCATGGTGTCCATGTTTACCATCTCCACATAGTCTATGGTTGCCAATGGCTCAGCTGAGATGAGATCCTTCATGGCACCAACTATCTTTGCAGCCTCTCTCTCTCCGTCTGCTATCATACCCTGTCCAAGCTTTACTGCCTTGCTGAGTACAACTGCAGCCTTTCTCTCGTCTGGTGTGAGATAGATATTTCTTGAGCTCTTTGCAAGTCCGTCTTCCTCTCTGATGATAGGACAGCCAACTATCTCTATATCAAAGTTTAGATCCTTTACCATTCTCATGATGATGGCAAGCTGCTGTGCATCCTTCTGTCCAAAGTATGCTCTGTCAGGTGTAACTATGTTGAAGAGCTTACCGACAACTGTACACACACCTTTGAAATGTACAGGTCTTGTCAGACCACAAAGTGCATTTGGAAGACCTGTCATATTGATAAATGACACAAATCCATCTGCATACATCTCCTCAGGCTCAGGATTAAATATGATATCTGCACCTGTCGCCTCACAGAGCTTTGCATCGGCCTCAAGATCTCTAGGATAGCTCTCAAGATCCTCATTTGGTCCAAACTGTATAGGATTGACAAACACACTTACAACAGTTCTGTCGTTCTGCTCCACTGACTTCTTTATAAGGCTCTGATGTCCCTCATGAAGGTAACCCATAGTTGGCACAAGACCAACTGTAAGTCCCTGCTTCTTCCACTCTTTAACCTGTGCTCTTACTTCTTCTATTTTCTTTAATATGACCATGATATTTCTCTCCTATCCTTTAGTACCTGCCCGGTCGGGTCAGATACAAATGTCTTCAGTATGATTTATTCTATATGATTTATTCTAATACAACTTCTCGATAACCTCGTCATCGATCTTATATGTGTGCTCCGGTCCCGGGAACGTACCGGCATTTATCTCGTCTATATATGCCTTAACCGCACCCCTCATAGCATCACCCACATTTGCAAACTGCTTGACGAATTTAGGTACAAAGTCTGAAAACATTCCAAACATATCCTGATTTACAAGCACCTGTCCGTCACAGTAACGGCCTGCACCTATACCGATCGTTGGTATGCTGATGCTCTCTGTCACTATCTTTGCAAGCTTCTCTGGAACGCACTCGAGAACAAGCATATAAGCTCCTGCCTCCTCAACTGCCTTTGCATCCTCTATAAGCTTCTTCGCAGCGGCCTCAGTCTTGCCCTGCACCTTGAATCCGCCAAATGCATTGATGGACTGAGGTGTAAGTCCCAGATGTGCACATACAGGTATGCTGGCCTTGACGATAGCACTGATCTGTGGACACATATCCTTGCCGCCCTCAAGCTTGACCGCACCTGCACGGCCCTCCTTCATGATCCTTCCGGCATTCACCACTGCATCATACACACTTGCCTGATATGACATAAATGGCATATCTGTGACAACCAGTGCATTCTTCGCACCTCTTGCCACTGCGGCACTGTGATGGATCATGTCATCAACTGTGACCGAAATCGTATCCTCGTAACCAAGAATCGTGTTTCCAAGTGAGTCACCCACAAGTATAGTGTTGACTCCACACTCATCGAGTATCTTTGCTGTGGTGTAGTCATAGGCAGTGATCATAGAGATCTTCCTGTCTGTCCCTTTCATCTGCATCAGTGTTGTCGTTGTGTTCTTCATAATTATAATTCTCCTATTCCGTCCAAAGCTTCTCGTAATTTTCCATAGTCCCTGACCATTGTGTTCGTCAGTCATGATCTGAGCAGTATCAGCAAATATTGTGACCGTGTATATCTGCTGAATCAGGGAA
>CAKQQK010000067.1:0-16516 GCA_934270935.1 uncultured Coprococcus sp.
GGGCCTGACCCCATTGGTGGTGAATTAGAAAAACAGGAGGACTACACATGAAACAAAGAAAATACGGGTATGCGAGGGTATCGACGAAGGATCAGAATGCGGACCGGCAGATAGTGGCTATGATAGCGGCGGGGATACCGAGGAAGGATATATATGTCGACAAGGTTTCGGGGAAGAATTTTGACCGGCCGATGTACAAGAAACTTATGGGGAGGTTGAGGGAGGGAGATGTGCTTTATATAAAATCTCTTGACCGACTGGGGCGGAACTATGAAGAACTACAGCAGCAATGGCGGGAGATAACAAAGGTGAAGAAGGCAGATATAGTCGTGATAGACATGCCGATACTGGACACGACACAGAAGGAGGGACTTTTGGGGATGCTTATAAGTGATCTTGTACTCACACTGCTAAGTTTTGTGTCGGAAAATGAGAGAACGGAGATAAGGCAGAGGCAGGCGGAGGGAATTGCGGCGGCAAAAAGCAGAGGTGTGAAATTTGGCAGGCCACCGATCCCTTTGCCGGACAATTTTGAGGAGATGATGAAACGCTGGAGAAAAGGTGAATTGCTGATGGGTGATGCAGCGAAAAAATGCGGGCTGAATCCAAAAACATTTTACAGTAAGGTGCGGAGATATGAAGACAATATGAAGGAATAGAATGAATCTGAATAAGTATACTTTTTCAGATTTTGCAGAACTCAAAATAATACAAGCAAAGTGTAGCACCCAGGGGTTATATATTCAAGTTTTTTCGACATTTTGTACATAAATACACACGATAATTGGTAAAAATTTTGAATCTAAAAAAGTATACATTGAGGGAGAACCGCTAGCCGGAAGCAATACTTATTGGAAGTGTCAGAACCAGGATAATACAGGAAATAATGCTGCCGACCATAAGGGGAGGGGGCGATAAAGGAAAGGAGAGTTTATGAAAAAACTAATTCAAAGGGGGATCCTGGGAATACTGTTGGTACTGGCGATATTCATGTGTATCCCGATTCAGGCGAGAGCCGACGACGGTATTGTGGTGGAGAAGGACGGAGATTTCCTTTATAGGGTAGAAGGTGAAAGTAATAACCCGGAAGTCACCATCTATAGTTACGTTGGTTCAGACACGGATGTAACAGTACCATCCAAGATAAAAGGAATGCCGGTTACTACACTCCATGGAACATTTTCCAGCAAGAAAACGGTAAAAAAGGTGACTATTCCGGAAGGCGTCAGGCTGATCGAATACAACGCATTCTATGGGTGTACAGATCTTACAACTGTTGTACTTCCATCATCTCTTGAGGAGATGACAGAGTATACATTTTATCAGTGTACAAATCTCAAAACGGTCAGTCTTGATACAGCAAATAGTAAGCTTACAAAGATAGGGAAGTATTCATTTGCATACTGTGAGAAGCTGACTGGATTTGATATTCCTTCATCAGTAAAGGAATTGGAGGAATTCGTTTTTGCCTATTGTTCGAGCCTGAAAAAGATAATTATTCCTGACACGGTGGAGAAAATCGATATATCTGCATTTCGCGAGTGCACAAATGTTACTGAAATAAAAATACCAGGAACTGTAAAGGAAGCAAGTGAGTTTGCTTTGGTTGGCTGCGATAAGGTGATAACAGCCGAATTGCCAATTTCAATGGTTACACTGGCAAACCTGCAGAGAAGCGACGATCTTGAGACACTGGTTATAGTTGATGACGGAAGTACTGAGCTTCCTGATAAAGACGCATTAAATGAGAAGAAAAAGCTGAAGAAAGTGGTTTTCCCAGATTCTCTGACAAGTATTCCAAAAGCTTTTTGCAGGAGTGTATCAGCACTTGAGGAAGTCAAGCTTCCTGCTAATCTTAAGATTATATCAAATGCAAGTTTTAGTGGATGTACAAATCTTAAGACAATTGACCTGCCGGATACGGTAACAGAGATAGGCGCCTTTGCATTTGCAGATTGCACAAGTTTAAAGGATTTTACTATTCCGGATGGAATCAAGTCCATTGGTGAGGAAGCATTTTACAATAGTGGAATCACATCGTTGGTTGTGCCTGAGTCGGTAGAGACTATAGACAAACTTGCATTTAGTCATATGGCAAATCTTACAAATGCGACATTTCCTGCAGGATGTGGAATTACATTTAGCGGCTGTAAAAACCTTAAGACGGCAAAGATTACAGGTAATCCAACAGTTATAGACAATTATATGTTTTATGAGTGTAGTCAGTTGACAGATTTTGAGATACCAGGCAGCGTGAAGAAAATAGGCTATGCTGCTTTTTATAATACGGCTCTTAAGGAAGCTGTTATTCCGGCAAGTGTGACAGAGATTGACGATTGGGCATTTGGAGAATGCCAGAATCTTGAGAAAGCTGTACTTCCAGACGGACTTAAGTCGATAGGCGGGGCAGCATTCTATGAGTGCCCGGAACTTACTGACTCCAACATTCCGGACAGTGTTACAACTTTAGGTGACTTTGCATTTGGTTGGTGTCCAAAACTCAAAGACGTGACAATACCAGACACCATCGACAATTTTGGTAAATGTGTATTTGTAAACACACCTGGTGTGACAATAGACACATCAAGAAAATACTTTGTTCCGACAGTAGACGGCATCAAGGATCTTCCTTATACAGGATCTGAAGTTGCACAGCCGGATATGGACATCACTGTAAATGGTGTGACACTTGAAGAAGATAGTGATTATGAAGTTTCATACAGCAGCAATACCGAAATCGGTACGGCGACAATGGATATCAACTTCAAGGGTCAGTATGTCGGACATTTGACCAGAACATTCAATGTGGTTCAGATCGATATGTCGGATGAGAACATAACAGTGACAGGCATACACAACACAAGATACACAGGCAAGAAGATTGTCATGAGTAAGCTTGCAGTTCAGGCCGGTGGCAGAACACTTATACCTGGAACTGATTATACAGTTTCATATAAGAACAATTTGAATCCGGGAACTGCGGAGATAACGATCGCCGGAAAGGGCAACTATACAGGAACTGTTGTAAAGACTTTCAACATTCTTATCCTGAAGGGCAGCACATACACCGTTGGAACTATGAAGTACAAGGTGACAAATGCTGCGACAAACGGCAAGGGAACTGTAGCCATCATGGGAACAGTGAAGGCAAAGACAGACAGTACATTTACATTACTCTCAGTGCCTGGCGCAGTGAAGATTGGTGGAATCACATACAACGTGACAATGGTAAATGTAGGTGCATTCTCAGGATACACATATCTGAAAAAGGTTGTCATTGGAAACGGCGTAAAGGCCATAGGCTCAAATGCGTTCTACGGATGTAAGTCGATCACTTCAATCATCATCGGAAGAGGCGTTACAGCTATAGGCGGTAAGACATTCTACGGATGCAGCAAGCTGGCAAGCATCTCAGTTCTGTCAAGCTCCATAAAGCTGATAGGTAAGGAGACATTTACAAGGATCGCTGCAAAGCCGGTTGTGGTAGTGCCAAAGGCAAAGCTTGCAAAATATAAGCAGCTCATGAAAAATGCCGGAATGACGACAAAGGCCGTATACAGAGTTCGATAATTATCTGGCGGCCCCGGGATACAAGATATTTAACCAGATGGAGATATCCAGAGTGATCGAGGAATATTAGTCGAGCAGGGCGAGGCTTAGGAGGAAGCAAATGTACAAGAAATGTGGATGGCAAATGATAGGCAGAAAGCTGTGTAGTCTGACGGTGGTATGTTCCATGATGTGTGTGCTCTCAGGCTGTGGCATGTTCAGGCTGGAAAAGCAAAAAGTCGAACCTAAAACTGAGAGCATTTCTGCGGAGAAAGCTGAAGTGGAGACAGAGGTTGATACTGAATCAGAGACAGAAGCCATGTCAGAGACGGCAACGGAAAAAGAATCAGACAAGTCCGCATCCGATAAAGGTAAAACTGCCGGATCATTTGGCTCTGACATAGGCAGGAGGGCAGCAGAGGATACCACAGGAGAAACAACATCCGAGAATGCCGAACCTCAAAAGCCGAAACTTCCGGAAGAGCTCCGGGAGTTGGAGAGCGGCGGTGTACGCTTCCTGACAGACAGAGACTGGAAAGAGATATATCTGAACGAGTGGACAGATGAGCTGATGGAGCCGTATTCAGATATACAAGGGACATTGTATGATGTGGATGGGAACGGAATTCCCGAGTTGTTCATAGCATATTCAACTGGTGCAATGGAGAGCGGATTGTCTGTGTATACATGCTGTAATGCAGAGATGATACAGCTTGGCAGCTTTGGCGGAACAGCTTTTCAGATCTGTGCAGGCAATGGCTATCTGCTGACAAAGGGAAATGAGATGTTGATGCCGAGCGATCTACATATTGAGATAAGCAAAGTGTCTTACGGATCCATACAGACTCTTGTCAGCGAGACTTACAGTCCGGAAGAGGTATATAGCGGTGAAGCCGAGAGCGTATTTGCTGAGTATGGTGCTAAACTTATAAAACCTTTAAATGAAAATGGTTACTGGCATATAGATACATCTGGAGATTATATAGACGTCTGGTCTCTATTTGAGTCCGGGCCAGAGCTGAAGCAGATGATAGAAAACTATTGAGATGTGAGTAATTTATGACAAACTGCCGCCGGCCTTAAAGATCGGCGGCAATATTAAAATACGGGAAGCCCGAAGGTTAGTCATTGCCTGTGGCAACATTACGGCTGATGTGGTAGAGGAGGAAGTGAAAAATGAGAAAGAGGATTGTGGCATTCATGATGGCCGGAGTTATGGCTCTTGGCCTCACAGGATGTGGAAGTGTATTAAAGATAGAAGATAAGAAAAGCTCCAATTCGGTAGATATGGACATGATATCAAAGTTTTATGACCAATTTTATGAAGAACATACTGGAGATGCAGAACACTTTGTAGATATAGATATTGATAGTGATGAAGAAAAAACTATAAGTATAGACACCGCTCCTTATCTGGATTGCAGTGCTAACATGGAGTATTGCGATGGACAATGGATTATGACTATTGCAGATTTCCTTGGATACGCAAAGTCAGATTATGGAGATGTTGTTCCAAAGTATGATATTTATTTTTATAAATGCGGAGCAACTGTCGAGAAGCTGGCGGTTAAAAAAAATGTCAGATGCAACTGCCTGGTAGAGATGTATCTGGATAATAAATTGTATATAACAGATAAGAGTATTCAGGGATTTGGTGAATATTATGATGAAGATAATGAGGATTTAGATAATGTCACGACATTTTATGTTTCATTAGATGATGGAGCATGTGTAGATGATAAATTTGAAAATATCTTTAATAATTCCAAAGATGAAGAAAATATATTCACCGTAGATTACGTAATAAATAAAAGATTTGAAGAAATAGATATGCCAAATGTGGAGGATAACCTTTGTGGTGACAAATTTACCGGATGGCTTGAAACTATGGCAGAAAGTGACATAAAAAATCAAGTGGATGTAGCTATCTCGAAAGCATATTATAAGGCGGACAATCATTTGATTGCATCATATATGGATGAAGCGTATGAGCTCTTGAAGAAAAAACTTGGGCGTGAGCCAGACGACAAATATTATGACATTACGTTTTTTAAGATGCAGGAGATAGAAATATATGTAAATGATGTGGAATACGCATATGTAGACGAAAAGCTATCACTCTATCCAGCGGATATATGGGATTATTATGATGAAGAATATGTTATGGGTGATGAGACAGTCCGTGAAAAGTATGATGACGACTCACTAAAAGGAAATAGCTGGGTTTTGAAATATCTTTGCAGGTATATTGGAGACTATGCCCAGAATATACGCCAGTTTGATAAGACTATCGTATTAAAGAGCACTCCAGAGGATGAAAGTCAGATAAAGTCAGAAATTGCAGGAATACCTGTTACGGGGTATTCGTTAAAGTCAGAACAATATTATAATAAGTGGTCTGATCTGAAGGATTCGGAAGAATGTATGGATATTATATGGGGTATATTTACGTGGTATTCTGAAAATATATGGCAGAGTTCATATGAGGGCAAAATTGTTACGGGTACTGAGCTTGAGAAAGACCTCACGGGAATAAATGAGTATTTGAAGTTGATGGAAAGCTTAAGAGGATATGTAATAAACAATGATGCGGATTACCGTGATCTATTAGACACTTATACATTGGAAGACGGTAATTTAAGCTGGGATATAGTGGAATTGAATGGAATTATTGAAGAAAGTGGTATAGATACGGAAAAATATCCTGGCTACACCCTTTTGGGTACATCGTATTGTGATTATGGTATAAAAAAATCTTCAGAAGGAAAAGCCATTATATATATAATTATGGACTCCGCTGATGATCCGATTGAGTTATATCCATCTATGCCAGGTTATGGAGTATGTCTGCCTATAGATGTTTCTGCAATGAATGCGGAGGGCAGCTCAAAGGGTAAAAAAGATTCGGTAACAAGGGAAGTGATTACAGAAAGTCACAATAAGACAGAGACCGAGGCCACCACAGAAGCCACCACCGGGGAACTCATGGACAACAACATAGGAAGCGGCGGCAGTGCAAGCGCAACTGAATATGTTACAACCAATGGCAACAAGTTCACTGTCCCTGACGGATTCATGGTCACATATGGTGTCCAGGGAGGCTCATGGTTTCAGCTAAAAAACGCATCTCTTGATATGAATATAGAAGTGAGAGAGTACACTCAGGATGTGCCAGATTATATGCAACACAGGCCAGGAGGCGTTAATTCCACTGACAATGTAGAATCGGTTTATACGGACAGCGGTGATGAATACTCTGTGGACAGCGGGTATTATGGCGATAATCATGATCGGGTGTACTACGACAAGGTGGTGCTTCAGAGCCGCGATAAGACCTCAAGGCTTGGAATATTTATCAACTACAGTACAAAGGATAAGTCCAAATGTGATGAGATAGTCACGTCATTCCTTGATGACTTCCAGTACATAGATTCAGACAGAGATGCAAATGATATATCTACGGATGTGAGCAGCGTCAAAGAGGCCTGGAAGAAGGCATATATAAATGAGATGTACAGTGTGGGAAAATCAACAGATGATCCCACTATGGGAACCACAGGTTATCTGTATGATATAGACGGTGATGGGATTCCTGAGTTGATGACCGGCTATTCCACGTCAGCATCAACGGGGCCTATGGAAGTCCATACATATACATACAAGAACGGCAAGCTGATAAAAATGGATTCTATCATAGGTGCGTTTGAAAGTGTATATACCTACAATGGATATGTGGTCCAGCAGACTACAAATGGTTCTGTAGGAATGGGCTGTGGCCTGCGCATATACTCATTTACAGGGGAGTCGCTTGATAAGCTGATGGATGTAAAGCTTGACTATAAACTGGATTCGGATGGAAATCCCAAGGTGATAAGCAATATGGGTAGTATGAGCTATGCGGATGTGGAGGCATTGCTTGACAAATGCAGCACCAGCCTGACAAAAGAGAACTTTGGAACAGGTGATTCGGATCAGGCTTACTCATATTATCTCGATACGGAACATGGACTTAAAAGAATGACTGATAATTCTTTGGATGGACGAGAGGCGATAATCAGAGCCGTAGAGGAATATTAAAGATAGATTAAAATTATGCTTTGCACAACATGCACAAAAATTATTGAAATATTTAAATTTTATTGACAAAATATAATGAGATATTATTCTATAAAAGAAGAAATTTTTTCTATAAGTTTCTTAATATTTTACGGAGGGAATAGTTATGAGAGAGACAAGAGACAGGAAACTCAGATTGCTGGCATTGATATTGGCATTTGCGGTTGCATTTACAACGATTCTGCCTTCTGGCCTTACGGTAAAAGCGGCAGATGATTCTTATGGAACCACAGCGGCAGTGGCAACGCCAGGAGATGCAGACGGACTCTACAGGAATAGTGATGGTTATTACTATTATTATAAGAATGGTGAGATCGTTACAAGCACAGGCTGGGTGACAGTCACAAAGACATTGACAGTAAAGCTAGACAACAAGCACAGAGTACAGTTCAAGGTGGCAAAGAGCGGTGTCAGAACTTATATTAGTCAGTATGATGCTGATCAGAAGAAGTTTGCAGCATATGAGAAGAAGTCGGTCGTGATGGCTGACAAGAAGCTGCACTATGCAGGAGCAAAGGGACTGATAGTAGCAAAGGCAGGCAATGTCAGCGATGGCAAGGGCACAACCTATATCCTTGGAGCTGGCGGAATCGTGACAGCCAGATTTGTAAAGAAGGGCGAGATCAGAAGATATTATACATATTCAGCAAATAAGTGGCAGATGAAGAAGGACGCTTACATAACAGTAAACGGCGTGACATATTACTTCAATGCGAAGAACGGTGCTGCCACAATGATGTACAACAAGGGCACAAGTCAGCTTTACAAGTTCCGCACATCAAAGATGGCGCTTGTGAAGAACGGCATATCTACAATTCAGGGTAATATCATATATTTTTTCAACAGCAAAGGACAGAAGGTTACAAAGGCCGGCTGGTACAATACAGCGTCAGGAACAAAGGTGTATGTGAACAGCAAGGGATATGTGACAACCAAGATGCCTGCAAGCGGCAAGTCGAGAAGATACTATGTATATAGCTACAGCAAGAAGAAGTGGGTGGCAAAGACAAATGCATGGATTAAGGTAGGCGGAGTTGATTACTATTTTGCAAGCCATGGCATCGCTGTATATATGTATAACACAGCCAGTGGCAAGTTCGTGTCATACAAGAATGGCAAGTGGAATTTTGTGAAGAATACTACATGCAAGCTCAGGGATGGCAGAATATATCTGTGTGGTTCCAAGTCTGTGATTGTGAAGAAGTCAGGCTGGTATGGAATAAACAGCACAGATCAGGTGTATGTGAGTGCTAAGGGCTATGTGACGATGAAGTTCTCCACAAAGTCAGGCAAGCTCACAAAGTACAACTACAGCAAGAAGAAGTGGGAAGTTGTAAAGGTTATATCATATAAGATCGGTTCAAAGGTTTATTATTTCGATTCCAAGGGAGTGATGGCAAAGAACAGGATAGTTGGAAATGACAAAAAAGGATATTTCTATGTGGACGAGACAGGATGCAAATCTACATCGACAGAGATCCAGATGGCAGTTGATTTTGTAAGACAGCACACAGATGACAGCATGACAAATGAAGAGAAGCTTTACGCATGTTTTGTATATCTGTCAAGAAATTATCCTTATCTGAGAGACTATGTAGTTCCGACAGATGCCTCAAGGTTCACATATTACTGTATAGATATGCTTACAAACAATCATGGAAACTGCTACAGATGTGCAGCAACATTTGCAACAGTGGCAACAGTCCTTGGATACAAGGCAAGAGTAACCTGTGGACAGGTGACAAATCTTCAAGGTGATGGATTTACTATACATGGATGGACAGAGCTTTGGAGACCTGAAGATAATGAGTGGGTAGTATACGATGTAAGTATGCAGAGAAATTGGCCTGCCAGAGATTACTACCACGTACTTATGCGAAATTATTATCCTACACATCGTATCATTGGACCAAGGGCACGGCTTACAGTAACAAATGGAAAGGTAAATTGGAGATGGCTTGCCGACTCCGAGTTAGGTGATCACTAATGGTATTTAGTTCACTTGAATTTTTATGTGTATTTCTCCCGGTGGTCCTGGTACTCTATTCTATAGTGCCGGGCCTATGGGCGAAAAATGCACTTCTCATAATAGCCAGCCTTGCTTTCTATGCATATGGAGAACCAGTATACGTTCTCCTTATGCTCGGAAGCGTGCTGGTAAATTATATTCTTGCCCTGATCATAGGCAGAAAAAACAGCAGTGCGATAGCGAAAAAGGCAGTTATGGTTCTTGATATACTGGCAAACCTTGGTGTGCTTGCCGTATTCAAATACGCTGATTTCTTTATCGGAACGATCAACGACATATGTAATACAGATATTCCTCTGCCGCAGATAACACTGCCTATAGGAATATCATTCTTCACATTCCAGGCATTATCCTATGTAATAGATGTATACAGAGGGGATTGTGAGGCGCAGAAGGATCCGTTAAAGCTGCTTCTGTATATCTCATTCTTCCCACAGCTCATAGCCGGCCCTATCATCAAATATCATGATGTGTGCAAGGCTCTTTCCGACAGAAAGCAGACATTTGACGACACTGCCCTCGGTATCAGAAGATTTATCTTCGGCCTTGGCAAGAAGGTCCTCATTGCAAATGCAGCTGGAAAGGTGGCAGATATATTATTTACATCGGATATGTCCGACATAAATGTTATCAGCGCATGGATAGCGGCTATCGCATACATGCTCCAAATATATTTTGATTTCAGCGGTTACAGTGATATGGCCATAGGACTCGGAAGAATGTTCGGATTCCATTATGCTGAGAACTTTGACCATCCTTATGGCTCTCTCAGCATCAAGGAATTCTGGAGAAGATGGCACATATCCCTGTCTACATGGTTCAAAGAGTACCTTTATATTCCACTTGGAGGAAACAGAAAGGGCAAGGCCAGAACCAGTATCAACAAGATAATCGTGTTCTTTACCACGGGTCTCTGGCACGGCGCAAACTGGACATTTGTCGTGTGGGGACTGTATCACGGATTCTTCCTGCTGCTTGAGGACTATGTGCCTAAGCTCAAGAAGCTCCCAAAGGTTCTGGGACATATATACAGCGTGCTCGTCGTCTGCATAGGATTTGTCATATTCAGGGCGGACGATATGGGACAGGCTTGTACCATGATAGGAAGAATGTTCGCAGGAACAAATTTCTCTGCGCAGGCTGTGAGTATCATATGGCAGGTGCTCACCCCATACAGCATAGTTATGCTGATCCTTGGAATCCTGTTTGCAGCACCTGTACCGATGCTGTATGAGAAACTTAAGGCTTCCGGAAAGATTGAGAAAAGCGAGAAGAGCAGAGCCGTCATCTCGGCTGCATCTTATGTTGTTTCAATCGCACTCCTTGGCTGGTGTATGCTGAGACTTTCAGGAAACACATACAACCCATTTATTTACTTTAGATTCTAATGCCGGTGGGCGTTTATCACAGAATAGGAGATTGCGATGAAAAAGACATGGAAGATCATATATGTTGTATCAACCGTCTGTGTGATGGCTGCCCCATTTGCGGGAATGGCTTTTTTCAGGACGGATACGACGACGGAGAATAAGAGAATGGCAGAGATGCCGAATATCAGTGAGAATGGAAGTTTCAACAAGGACTACCTGAATGATCTCGGCACTTATTTCAATGATCACTTTGCATTCAGAAACTATCTGGTGGATGCCGATTCACGCATCCAGAGCGGGGTGTTCGGCGAGTCAAATGTCGACACGGTTCTCGTAGGAACTGACGGCTGGCTGTACTACACAGCTACCATAGACAATTATCTGGGACAGAACAGGATGTCTGAGAGGACACTGAACAACTGTGTCAGAAATATAAAGCTTATGCAGGATTATGTGGAATCCCAGGGCGCAAAGTTCGTGCTGGCAGTTCCACCAAATAAAAATGCTCTGTACGGCGAGAACATGCCATACTATGACAGCCACAAGGTGAGTGATGGCTCTGATATGGACATACTTTCAGAGAGATTTGTGGCTGACGGTGTGAATTATGCAGATCTCTACAGTGTTCTCAAGTCACAGTCCGAGGTCATGTATCTGAAGAGGGATTCCCACTGGAACAATGCGGGAGCTCTTCTGGCGTACAACAGCATTCTGGGTGCTGCGGATGTGGAGCATGACAGTTATGAGACTGCACATTTCACAAGAAAGAAGGACTATGTAGGGGATCTGAACTCCATGATATATCCGGTGAGCAGCAGCCCCGAGTGGAACGTGTATATTGATGGTGAATTTGGATATACATATACTACAGATACAAAGAGTGTTGAGGATATACAGATAGGAACAGCAAATCCTGACGGTAAGGGTTCGCTTCTGATGTTCAGAGATTCATTTGGCAATACGCTGCTTCCATATATGGCAAATGCATTTGAGGAGGGATTCTTCTCGAAGAGCATTCCTTATAATATAGCAGGCTATATGCAGGATAATGAACCGGATGTGGTTGTAGTTGAGAAGGTTCAGAGAAATATCAAAGAGTTTGCAACGGATCCGGCTGTGTTCCAGGGCCCTGAGGTAGAGGGCAGGGATGGATTCACAGATGCCGTGGGAACGGCGGGAGAGGATGCCGGTGCAGCTATAGATGTATGTGAGGCAGAGAGCAATGTGAACTTCTGGCAGATAGATGGCCAGGTAAGCGCAGATATGCTCGGAGCGGATGGCAATGTGAGCATAGCGATCACATCCGGCGATGAGACGAAGGTCTATGAGGCATTTGGATTGACAAATGCGGACAGCGATTACGGCTACAGACTGTATCTGGACAAGAATTCCGTGGCTACGGATAAGATAGATGTGTCTGTGTACGTGGATGACGGTCAGAATCCAGTACTGGTTGCTGCAAGAAGCGTGGAGCTGTCAGATGTTGATACACTTAATTAGTATGTGTGGCATACAGGGATATCCCTGTATTGCGGTATTCTGAATGGTTTTACATGCAGGGAGGAGAATTGGATGAAGATTATTAATAAGAAAGATGTACTGCTGTGCGTTCTGCCGCTTGCAATGCTGGCGGGCTGCGGAAGCAGCAATACCATGGAAGTGAATATAGAAGATGGAAAAGTGACCACGGTTGTGTCTGTGGAGAAGGACTGCACCGTGGCTGATGCTCTTGCAGCGGCAGAACTCACCGTGTCCGCCGGCGACGAGCTTTCAGTTGCGGTAAATGAGACTGTTCCGTCTGACGGACAGCCGATAGTCATATCTAGGAAGAATCAGATAAACATCACTGAGGATAACGGCAACTCCCAGATGGTGACTGTCATGGGTGGGCGTGTGTCAGATGCCCTTGCGGCAGCAGGAATAGAACTAGGCGAATATGATGATGTGGATCATAATGTTGATGCATACCTTACAAACGGAATGACGATCAATATCATACACAGAATACCGATAACCCTGACTGTTGATGGTGAGACTACAGAGGTGATCACGTCAGCATCAACAGTTGGAGAACTGCTTGAGGAACAGGATATCACGGTCGGCAGTAAAGACCGTCTCAGCAAGGACAAGACCGCCAGTCTCACCTCCGGTGACAAGCTGGTTATCGAGCGTATAAATGTGAAGAAGATAACCGAGACTGAAGAGATCGAATACGAGACACAGACCGAGTATTCTGGCGATATGTATGCAGGCGAGAGCAGAGTCAGCCAGGAAGGCGTAAATGGCGAGAAGGATCTGACTTATGAAGTGACTTATGTCGATGGGAAAGAGTCTGGAAGAAGACTTGTCAGCGAGAAGGTCACGAAAGAACCTGTGCCGCAGATAGTTGTGGAGGGAACAAAGCAGCAGGGCGGCGGTGATGGTTCAGGCAGAACCGTTGTCAGCAAAGTAAAGAACTACGACTGTGACGGATCCGGACACGGATGGTACACTATAACCTACAGTGACGGCACGGTTGAATATGTAGATTTCTAAGACGTAAGCATCTGACAGGGGGATAGTATGGAACAGGATTACAGGAATAGCCAGGGGGATATGTATGACGACCTGATGCAGGATCAGGTCTATGTGATCCGCGGGGATCAGATGAATGCGGGGGCAGGTGTGCAGCCTGTTAGGGAAAAACGCAGTATCCCTATAATTACGATCATTATTATCATTGCGAACGTGATAGCATGGATCATGTGTATAGGTGTGGACGATTTTGCGCATACAGGCGGACTGAATTATGAATATGTAAAGCTTAACAAAGAGTACGGCAGATTCCTGTCGTCCATGTTCCTCCATATGGGAATAGGACATCTGTTTGGAAATATGTTTTCATTGTATTTATTTGGCGGATCACTTGAGAGAAGACTTGGCAGCCTGCGTATGACTGTCATTTACTTTGCATCGGGAATAGCGGCTGGAATAGTATCTATATATGCATATCATATGACTGATCCCGGTCACATGCATTTTTCCGTGGGCGCTTCAGGTGCTGTGTTCGGTATCATATGTGCAGAGCTTTTTCTCACATTTATAGGTACGAATAAGCCGAACCGTAAGACTCTCATAATTACTATCGTACTTGTCATAATCTATGCTATATACACGAACGAGGAGAATGTGAATATCTACGCCCATATCGGAGGTGCGATAGCCGGAGGTGTATTTGCATTTGCGCTGAATGTGAAGAAGTGGGAGAGGTTTCGTGAGAACCGTTTCTTCAAGGTGCTTGCGATTATGCTCACTGTCATACTGTCTGTGTTTGGAATAGGGGATGCAAAGATTGGCAAAAAAATGGCTGATCTGAACGATGAAAGGATCACTTATATAAAAGAGCAGAAAATATTTGACGACCATGACATCACGTATGGCGATGGACTGGATGGATACTGCACAGATGAGAAGTGGCAGGTGTTCACGTCCAGCGACGGCAGAAATGTCGTTGAATTTGATGGAAATGCCAGATATGGCGGTGGTGAAGTCAGTGTCCTTATCCAGTTTGTGTTGAGTGATAGCTGCAGTGATTATGAAGTCCATTATGTAGGACTTGATGATAAAGGTCAGGACAGCGAGAGTGCGACCAAATTTATGATGGCGGTGGCTGGCATAACTGAATAAAATAAGTAAAATATTTGTGTCAACATATCTGTCGTGTTATACTGAAGACTAAAGATTTTTTACGAAAGCACAGAGAGAAGATATGGCACTTAAGTATGTGATGATAAACGATATAATTGAAGAACACAATGCAAGAATGCAGAATCTCAGGAAGTATTATCCTTTTTTTGTTCTGGCTGAGACGACATTTGCCCAATATAAAGAAGGGCGCTATGCGGAGCTGGACATGGGATATATAACTATGGCGATTCTGCGTTTTTTTATTCAGGAGAACAGCTTCAATGAGCGCGAGGTGTCATATGACGAATACGAAGAATTCATGGGTCAGCTTCTTGACAGGGATTTTGACGTGGAGATAGATGAAGCCGACAGGGCTGACCTGATAATGTATATATTTGACAAGATAAAGAATGATGGCCGGGCGTTCGAGTTTACATTTTACGATCCGGGGAAAAAGCAGAGGAAGACGGGACGAGTGAAGCTGATCGACAGCCATATAGCAGGCGGAAAGGTTCTGTACTTTATCACGGCTGACGGTATCGAATTCTATCTCGACACGAAGGAGATCAAGGATGAGAGCAAGATAAATGTCCAGCAGCTTCTTCTGGAGAAGATGATAGTCGGGGAGAATTTCCGCGGTGGTATCGAAGTGGTGCGCCGTATAAACAGTGAGGTGAACCGTCTCATCCGTGAGAAGGACGACATAGTAAATCTTCTGTCCATAGATGTGTTCAAGGGGGCGGAGGAGTACGAACGGTACATGAAGACCGTCGGAAAGTGGTTTGCCGATGAACAGAAGCTGTTTGCAAAGAACAAGGCGCTGGTGGACAAAGCAATCACCAAGGCGAGCTATGACAACATGGGCAGGGGCAACACGGCGGTTATGGAGGAGATAAGCCAGCTGGAGCTGGAACTCAAGAGAACCATCATCAAGCATGGCAGCCTCATCAGCAGCACCATGGAACTTCAGAACATTTCGGACAATATCATACACAGGGCAAAGCTTCAGAAACTGCGTCCTGCATTTGATTTTGCAGGGCAGCTCCAGACCATCATAAAGGAGGACAAGCCGGAGAAGATGCTCACAATATTGGCGCCTCTATTTGCGCCTAGGATAGTGAAGTCGTTCAGCATGACGTCCATAGATCATATGCTCACGCTGAAATCTGAGGACAATGCGAAGACCACAAGGGTTAAGAAGGAAGCTGTGGATCCGGATTTCCGCTACGAGGATGAGCTGCTTGATGAGCAGATCAGTGCGAATTTCGCCAAGATGTTCCATGAGCTCCTGGATCAGATAAATAAGTGGGGACGTCTGAGCCTCAAGGAATTCAACGGGATCCTGGAGGTGAAATTCGGCAAGGAGATATACGGCAACAAGGACTATTACTCATTCCTGACGCATCTGGCCCAGAAGGACAGGTACAGTGTGGACGAGATACTTAAGAAGCCGGACACCATGCTGGAGGGAATGTTGGTGGACTATATAGATAGAATAAAGAAAGCCGATGAAAATACGCTGGAAGCGTCTGTATCAGGAGATCAGGCTGATGGCGGCAGGTCGGGACTTTTCCGCGAGATGTATGCACCAAAACTCACGTTGGACGCATTTAAGGGCATGTCGTTCACCCTGGAATTCCACCCAGAGGAGGAAATCCAGATCGGCGAGGACATGTATGTGACGGGAATTATGTTTGAGAAGAAATAATGGGGGAAATATGACTACTGAAGAGAGATTGATTGATAAAGCAAAAGAAGCATTTATTATGGCAATTGAGATATACAA
>CAKQQK010000068.1:0-16484 GCA_934270935.1 uncultured Coprococcus sp.
CATCTGTGGCTGGCCGTACATCTGCTGGCCCATCTGTGGCTGGCCGTTCATCCGCTGGCCCATCTGTGGCTGGCCGTACATCTGCTGACCCATCTGTGGCTGGCCGTACATCTGCTGGCCCATCTGTGGCTGGCCGTTCATCCGCTGGCCCATCTGTGGCTGGCCGTTCATCTGCTGGCCCATCTGTGGGCCTTTCGGTGCCTGATTCATCTGTGGCTGACCGTTCATTCTCTGACCCATCTGTGGCTGACCATACATCTGCTGTCCCATCTGTGGGCCTTCCTGCGCCTGATTCATCTGTGGCTGCTGATCCTTATTCTCGTTCATGTCTTACTTACCTCCAATTCCTTTCCCTTTGCTTGAAAACATATTAAAAATATAATAACAAATTAACACATTTTTGTCATCATATCATAATTCTATAATCGCTGTGCAGATTCTCCATTATCCATCACTCTTTATAATAACCGTCAAAATAGTTGATTGCACTATGACTGTCATACTTTGCATGATACACAAATGTAGTATAATCAACATATTCCGCTTTCTTCTCCTCATTCTGTCCAATATTGTTGGATCTTACAAGAGCAGAAATCACTATGGATACCGTTAAGCATATCCCGCACACGATACCTATTGCAACATACAAAAATACTATCGAACCCATGTCTTGTCCTGCCTTTCCTTAACGTATTCTATAGTACCATAACTTCTGAATCTGTGAATATCTATCCTTGATCTGTGGAGCTTATTAATAGAACGCCAGAAGCTCACCAAACTATATATAACTCCAGCCACATATGCGGAAAATACCATAAAAGCTCCACTTGAATCACCCACATCTGCACTTATCCTATACAGATCCGTCATAAGTCCCCCAACAAATACAGATACATATGTACACAGCACAACCATCACTGTCATAAGTATCGCTATGGATGCCCCAACCTTAAATCTGTTGGATGGGACATTTCCCACGACCTTGCCGGTCTGCCCATTCACTGCCACGGTATAGAGTATTCCCTGATAACGAAAAGTCATGAACCACGCTGGCAGCAATGCATACTCAATATCTGTCATCTTTATATCCGTTTTTTCCTCAGTAACCCGTGCGTTTTTCGGAACATCACTCATCATCTCTTCCTTCACCGCATCATTACTCTTTCTCTTTGCAACTGCTGCGACCTCGGCAGCTGGTACATCGTACCTGTCCGTGTAAAATCCAGACAGATATTCTGGAGAAAACGTCAAAGCCTTCTCTAAATCATAAGGTTCCAGTCTTGCCGATATGTGATCATTCAATCTTCTTGTTGCATCCCCAGGTACCCTTGGAACTGTACACTCACAATCTCTCATACAATTATGTGTGACAGTTCTGTCTGCAGTTTTCTGTGCAACTACTGCTATAGAACCAAAGCATTTTTCATAATTACTAACGCGCTCGCCTTTTTCATTCTCCTGAAATACATATTTTAGCTTTTTTCTAACATGATAAGATGCAAGCCAGTATGGTATATATATTCCTCGTATCTTATCAATCTCAAATTTCTTTATCTCATCCGGAACAAACCAACCCTTACAGAACCTCTCACGTATAAGCTGTTCTGCCCTCCTTTGTGAAATTCCAAATGGAATGATAAGATCCGGCTCCAGTTCATCCGTAACCCTGTCAACCAGTATCATCGGCTGTCCGCAATACGCACAGAAGCTGGAAGTTTCCGTGGATTTCACCATAAGTCTCGCACCGCAGGATGTACATTCATACAGATTCATATCCATATATCTTGGCGATTCATCATCCCTGCCAAGATTGATCTCATCCAATGTATATATCGTATCTGTGGCATCAGTTATGTATCTTTTTATTCTGGCAATCTTCTGAATTGCCTTATAGCTTCTCTTATCTACGAGCTCTCCATCCTCATTTCTGGTCATGGCAGAGTTTTCTTCTCCTATGCCGCTGTTGATAATCATATCACACTGCCTGCACTGCAGCTTTCCCGACTCTGGATTCAGTACAACAACACCACCACAGGATGGACATTTTACTGTAAGATTCATTCAAATTACCCCCATGTATATAAAACATAAGCCCCATTTAACTACAACTCTATCATCTGAATTATAAGTTATCAAGCTGTCAAATTACAACTATATGTGCCTGTAACGGATGTAAATAATACGTAAAACTCCAAAATCCAGACATTTACTTTCAAACACCCATAAAAATTAAAACTGCACCGTGGCGGTCAGCCTCACGATGCAGCTTTTCTGTATTAATTAATCTTATTCACATCATTTTTATTTGTATCCGATATTATATAATGCGGTCTGTTCTTGGTCTCCATGTACGTCTTGGCAATATATTTGCCCATGATACCGATGCACAGGAACTGAAGTCCCGCAACAAACAGTATGATACACACAAGAGATGGCCAGCCTGCAACCGGATCTCCCCATACAAGCTTCCTTATAAAGAAGAACAACATCATCACAAAAGATACAAATGTACAGAATATTCCAAATCCCGAAGCTATACTCATAGGTGTTTCGGAGAAGTTGATGATTCCGTCAAGAGCATACTTGAAAAGCTTCCAGAAATTCCACTTGGTCTCGCCTGCAACACGCTCCACATTCTCGTATTCCAGCCACTTTGTCCTAAAACCTATCCATCCAAATATTCCCTTTGAGAATCGATTGTACTCGCACATGGCCACTATCGCATCCTTCATGTCTGACTTCATAAGTCTGAAATCCCTGGCACCGTCCACCACATCCGCATCACTTATCCTGTTGATAAGCTTATAGAATCTCCTCGCAAACCATGATCTGATCGGCGGTTCTCCCTTTCTGGTCACTCGTCTTGTGGCCACACTGTCGTACTCTCCATCTTCCAGGATCTCCAGCATCTCCGGAAGAAGAGAAGGCGGATCCTGCATGTCAGCATCCATCACAGCCACATAGTCTCCATCTGTGTTGCAGAATCCAGCATACATAGCTGATTCCTTGCCAAAATTTCTTGAAAATGAGATATATTTGAAATAACCATATGCCGCCGATATGTCCCGCATTACATTAAGTGTATTGTCTGATGAACCGTCATTGACCATCACAACTTCAAATTCATATCCTGAAAGTCCCTGCACCACCAGATCAAGTTCCCTTGCAAATATAGGCAGGGCCTGTTCCTCATTATAACAAGGCACTATCAAGCTAACCTTCTTCATAACTATTCTCCTGTCACGTATTTGTATATTCTTACTCCAGAGTATTTGTAGGCAACTGAGTGATCCTTATACTTTGTGATCTTCTCAACCTTTTTCAGCATATTCTGGATCTTGTTTTCCTTATACTTCGGATCGTTTATAACTGCAACATATATCTCATCGTCACAGTCTTTCACGTACTCCGGCAGATTTGCCAGATCATCGTCATATACATATCTGCATCTGCCCATCTGTGAAAATGCATTCACGCCGGCATACACATTGTTCCATGAATCATCTCCATGACAGATTATCACGCAATCCCTGCCCTTCATCTCTTCTATGGCCGGAACAAGCTCCGGATAATCACTGTACTGCCAGTCGACACCATTTGCCTTTATGCTGAGTACGCATAAGACAGCACAGACAATGGCGGTTATCAATGTGGTCTTCCTGCTCGCTATCACAGGTATGAGCTTCTCCATACACCATACCACAAATACGGCAAGGAGTGGTAGCGCAGAATATATATATCTTGCGTTTACCAGCTCAGATCCCTGGATTCCGACAAATGCCAGCATGGCATCAGCTATCATGAGAGCCCAGAATATAAGTGTTTTATCCTGAAACGCACCTGACCTGTCACTGTCAAGGTCACGTCTTTCTGTATGTACACTGTAAGAAAGCGCGCCATTCTCCCTGCCGATCTTCACCTTGATGACCACAAATCTTGAAAGAATAAGCAGTGCCAACAGAACCAATATGAGCATAAGAACTACAGGCATCAGTCCTCCAAAATACGCTCTGTTCACATATTTTATATAGTAGAGAAATTTGCTCTCTGACATACCGATGATATTCTTCGTGGCATAGCTGCCCCTATAGCCAAATATATGACTGAGTGTAGCAGGGAATATCGCTATGGCTGAAACAAGTCCTGCCACAAGGCTGAATCCGTAGGCGAACATCTGCTTGATCTGTCTCATATAGAGCAGGTACAGACATACAAGGAAGCCAAGTCCCGCAACAAAGAAGTAAAAATAATAGTGTGTGAGTCCTCCGAACATGACTGCAAGTGCCAGCAGGATGAAATACGGAACAGTCATCCTCCTCTTGTGCTTCAGTATATATATGTGTACCGCAGCTATCAAAAGTACATTCAGTGTCTGGAGCAGATACATTCTTATAAGCATGCAATTGCTTATTCCAACTGATGAAAGCCCCCACAATGCTGAAGCTATAAGACCGTACCATCTGTTCTTTAAAAGATAACATGCCACATACATGAGCAATATATCAACAAATATCAGCAGTATCAGGTTCAGTATGAGGCCCGGTACTGCACTGTATCCAATATTTTTGAAAAAATAGCACACTGTGTGGAGCATCATATAGTAAACAGGTGGATGAACATCATTTGCCTGATTCACATAGGCTGCTTTGTAGTTGAACGACTCATCGTTGTACTTCAGATAATTCTCAAAATAATCACCGGACACCCAATCCTTTACGGCGGTGTCATCACTCTTTGGATCTATAAATGTACGATCAGTGGAATTGGCAAGGCCATAACTGTACACCTCGTCGCAGAAAAGATACTGCCTCTTCATTCCATAGTGGATGCACACCCCATACTGCAGGACTACGAGCAGTATGCATGCTATCCAGAACCACCTTTTTCCTATAATATTATTCTTATCTGTTTTGTTCTCTGCCTTTTCCATCTCTTCTCCTCATTGATAAACTTTGTCAGAATACGCCATAATATTTTTAATATATTACGATTGATATTTGTCTTTGTACAATTAATTTATTTTAATAAATTTAAAGGGTTGCTGCATATCAGGACTTTTATGTCCATACTACACACAGCAACCCTTTATATTATATCCCAGTTTATTGATTCCTATTACTTTTCAAGTATTTCGTAGATAAGATCCATTACCTTGTCTCCAAACGCTGCTGACTCCTTCTGTGCCTCATCGTATGATGAGCCCTTGATTCCATAGTAGAACTTGATCTTTGGCTCAGTTCCCGAAGGTCTTACTGCAAGCCATGCATCGTTCTCAAGCTCGTAGTAGAGTACGTTCGCATTTGGGAAACCGGTAGGCTTAACCTCACCTGTCTCAATGTTTCTTATATACTCAAGACGATAGTCACGAACAACCTTTGTCTTGTAGCCTGCAACCTGCTCAGGCACATTCGCACGGAGGATATTCATGATGTGTCCGATCTTCTTTGATCCCTCAACACCCTTGAGTGTCACGGTCTTGATATCGTCTACATAGTATCCGTACTTCTCGTACATATCCATCATAGCATCCCACAGAGTCTTGCCCTGACCCTTGTAGTAAGCTGCTGCCTCGCAGAGTGCCATAGTTGCAACAACTGCATCCTTGTCTCTTGCGTGGGTTCCGATCAGGCATCCGTAGCTCTCCTCGAATCCAAAGAGGTATGTTCCCTTGCCTGTCTGCTCAAATCTGAGGATCTCACGGCCAATGTTCTTGAATCCTGTGAAACACTCGATGAGATCTGTTCCATAATACTTTGCTATAGCATCTACCATGTTGGTAGTAACGATAGTCTTGACGATTGCTCCGTCTGCTGGAAGGCTGCCATTCTTCTCCTTCATCTGGCTTACTTCATACTCGCAGAGTAAACTTCCTGACATGTTTCCTGTGAATACCTTGTACTCACCTGTCTTGGAATCCTTTGCGTAGCATCCAAGTCTGTCGGCATCTGGATCTGTTGCAAGAACGAGATCTGCATCGACCTCCTTTGCCAGCTTGAGTGCCAGTGTAAATGCTTCCTTTGCCTCTGGGTTTGGATACTCAACAGTTGGGAACTCTCCATCCGGAAGCTCCTGCTCTGGTACCACATATACATTCTCGAAACCGATCTCCTTGAGAATTCTTCTTACAGGGATATTACCTGTTCCGTGAAGTGGTGTGTACACGATCTTGAGATCCTTGCCATACTTGTCAATTGCATCCTGATTGAGGATGAGCTTCTTCAGCTCGCCCATATATGCGTCATCAACCTCTGAACCGATAGTGACAAGAAGGCCCTTCTTCTTTGCCTCTACCATATCCATGGTCTTTGTATCTGCAAAATCTGTGATGGCCTTTACCTCAGCCATGATTCCCTGGTCATGAGGTGGTGTGATCTGTGCGCCATCCTCCCAATATACCTTGTATCCGTTGTACTCTGGTGGATTGTGTGAAGCTGTTACATTAATACCAGCAACACAGTCCAGATATCTCACTGCAAATGAAAGCTCAGGAGTTGGTCTGAGTGACTCAAATCTGTAAGCCTTTATTCCGTTTGCTGCAAGACACAGAGCTGCCTCCATAGAGAACTCAGGTGACATTCTTCTTGAGTCGTATGCTATAGCAACACCCTTATCCTGCTTTCCTGCCTTTATTATATAATTTGCAAGACCCTGTGTGGCCTTACGAACTACATATATATTCATTCTGTTAGTACCTGCTCCGATAATTCCTCGAAGTCCGGCTGTTCCAAATACAAGATCACAATAGAATCTTTCTTCTATCTCTTTCTCGTCATCCTTGATCGCTAAGAGCTCATCCTTTGTTTCCTGACCAAATAAAGGATTGTTCACCCACTGCTCATACACGTCCTTGTAATTATAATCACTCATCATTTTGCCTCCTGTGAAATCTATTGCTTTATGTTACCCATAGAGCATCTTACAAATGGAAAACACACACAAACCATCTGCAAAATACATCACAATTCAGTATCACGCGTCTAACCAAACCATTATCCACGCCCCAACATTATACTCTTAATTTGTCAGCTTGTGAAGTCCATAGGTATCGGAAATTTCACTCAAAATTTTGAGCTTTTCTTGGTCATCTTCGATAACTTTTTGCAGTTTTTCTACAAGAACAGGTGATATATAGCTCTTTCTGGCATTCATATACCTATTGCTTATCTTCCAGAATTTCTCCGGGAAACTGTACATGAGGTATATAAATTCATAATCTTCCCTGCTCAGATGCATCATCTGGTTGTAAGCACTCAGTATATCTCTGGCCACCTCTATATCATACTTGTTTTTCTCCATCGTCTTTCTCAGAAACTGATAGAGATCCATGAGCTGATACCCGACATGGAACCTGTCAAAATTCGTGGTGGCGATATATCCGTCACAGAACATGACACTGTGATAATTGTATGAACCGTGGCAATAGCCAATCCACCTCTCATCACATTTGAAATTCCGGCAATACAGCTCCAGACACTTCTCTGCCTGTTCGAAAAAGTAGTCAAATGACTTTATGTACAGAATTTCAAAATCGTTTTTCTTGTTTCTGTCCCTTATAAAATTCCTTATCCTGCGGAGCTCCCGGACTTTTCTGTCCAGATTGCCAGGCATTTTAAGGAGGGGTCTTGAACCTTCCTCTATGTACAGTTCCCTTCCAGCCTTATGCAGCAATGCCAGATTGAGCACTGCCTTTTCCAGATCTCTTATATTTGAAAAGCTGCATTCTCTCCCTTCAAAATATTCTCTGCACACATATGGATTTCCGTATCTGTCACACGTAACAATCTCATCATCAACATTTGGAACTACACGGTCTATATAACAAAATCCCTTCTCATACATCTTGTCCTTAAAATCTTTCTCCTGCTGCAGCCTTTCATCAGTTCCGCTCAGTGAAGCGATCTGTCTGATTCCCTTATCCGTGCGAAGTATGATGGCACCTCGTCCCCTGCCAATGCTCTCGATCTGCATATCATACGCTTCGTATACCTCACCCATCTTTTCAGCCAAACAAAAACCCCCTCCTGCAATTATCTTTTAGCCTGCTAAATAATTGTATGAGGGGATGTTGATATTCATTCTTAAGTTGCCTAACTTTATTAGGTATTTTTATGACAGATTCTTCACTTGTTCCAGAAGATAATCCCTGTCGTTCTTTTCAGGATCTTCTATAACCATATCAAGCAGATTCTGAAGTATATCTCCCATCTGTGGCCCTGGTTTTATTCCAAGCTTTATGAGATCACCTCCATTTACCTTGAGATCCTTGATCCTTACGCAGTCTTCATCCGCTGCGATCTCTTCATATTCCTTCTCAAGGGCTGCAAGCTGATTCTGTCTCTCCTCCAGCTTATAATCGCTCTGAGCCGCCATGTCGGCCTTCTTGATCTCAATTATATATGGGAAGAATTCCATGCCCACCTCGCCGAGAAGCTTTCTGATCTTGTTTTTTTTGGGTATACATCCCATACCAAAATCATGCCATCTGACAAGCTTGCACACATCCTTTATGGTGTTGTTGTCAAACTTCAATCTCTTCAGAACTTCCTGTGCCAGTGGAACACCTGCGATCTGATGATCGTAAAAGTGGTCTATTCCATTCTCATCGACCGTATGTGTGGACGGTTTTCCTATATCGTGCAGCAAAGCCGCCCATCTCATGGTGACATCTGCCCTTATATTCTTCACAGCCTCAATGGAATGCACCCCCACATTGTATCTGTGGTACTGGTTGTTCTGTGGCTGCTCCATCATCTTGTCAAATTCAGGGAGAATATATGAGGTTATCCCTGTGACATACGCCTCAAGCAGCTTGTCCGGGTGATCTGATATGAGCAGCTTTGTAAGCTCCACCCTGATACGCTCTGCACTGATATCTTTAAGATACTGTGCCTGAATGATCATGGCTTTCCTCGTATCTCTCTCTATATCGAATCCAAGCTGTCCGGCAAATCTTATGGCTCTGAGTATACGGAGGGCATCCTCGTCAAATCTGTCCCTTGCCACACCGACAGCCCTTATGACCTTGTCATTCAGATCCTGCACACCGCCAAACATATCTATGATACCCTTGCTGTGGCTGTACGCCATGGCATTTATCGTGAAGTCTCTCCTCTTCAGATCCTCCTCAAGGCTCGCTGTGAACTCCACCTGATCAGGTCTTCTGTGATCGCTATACTCACCGTCTATCCTGTAGGTCGTGACCTCATAGCCCTCTTTTCCCATCATGACAGTGACCGTTCCATGCTCTATGCCGGTATCCACAGTTCTTCTGAAAAGCTCCTTCACCTGTTCCGGTCTGGCGGATGTGGTGATATCCCAGTCCCCCGGCTCTCTTCCAAGTATGCTGTCTCTCACGCAGCCGCCGACTATGTATGCCTCATATCCAGCAGCCTCAAGGTCTTCTATTACTTTGTTTGCTCCCTCTGGAATGTCTATTCTCATATGTCTTCTCTCCGCATCTTCGTTTCATATTTTCCTATTGTCTGCTCATACAGTTCTATACTCATGATCACCATGTCACCATAGCCATTCTTCGTCACATATATAGGTTCATTCGAATCATGGCACATTTCAGATATTTCGGAAGTATTTTTTAATTCCTTTATTGGTATAATCTGAGGCATGTCAAATCACTCCTTTTATATACTAAATAATAAACTATACACTATGTTGTTGATTTATTGTACCATAATTATACCATAATACAACCACAGTTTTGTTGTACATTACAAGTTATAAAATATAATAACTCCCCCAGCATATCGCTGAAGGAGTTATTATTATTACTTATTATTTATCTTTTTCTTAGTATGCACGTCCGAAGTATACCATCTTCTTAGCTGGCTTGCCGCAGTGTACACATACATCTGACAGATGCTCCTGTGCAAATGGCATACATCTTGTTGAAGCTCCTGTCTCGTCCTTGATAGCCTCCTCACAAGCTGTCTCGCCACACCACATAGCCTTTACAAAGCCCTGCTCGTTGTCGATTATATTTTTGAATTCATCCCAGCTTCTTGCTGCGTGTGTATGTGAATCTCTGTGAGCCTTTGCTCTCTCAAACATATCCTTCTGGATAGTCTCAAGAAGCTCTCCAACCTTTGTATCTATCTCATCAAGTGATACTGTGATCTTCTCTCTTGTATCACGGCGTACCAGAACTGCCTGATTTGCCTCGATATCCTTTGGTCCGATCTCAACTCTGATAGGGATACCTCTCATCTCCTGCTCTGAGAACTTCCATCCTGGGCTCTTGTCGCTGTCATCAACCTTTACTCTGAAAGCTCCAAGCTTCTCACGGAGCTCTGCTGCCTTCTCAAGCACTCCTGCCTTCTTCTGCATGATAGGAATGATCATAACCTGAGTTGGAGCAACCTTTGGAGGAAGTACAAGACCTGAATTGTCTCCGTGAACCATGATGATGGCTCCGATAAGTCTTGTCGTCATACCCCATGATGTCTGGTGAACATACTTGAGTTTGTTGTCCTTGTCTGTAAACTGTATTCCAAATGCCTTGGCAAATCCATCACCAAAGTTGTGGCTTGTTCCTGACTGGAGTGCCTTGCCATCGTGCATAAGTGCCTCTATTGTGTAAGTTGCCTCTGCTCCGGCGAACTTCTCCTTCTCTGTCTTCTGTCCACGGATAACAGGCATAGCCAGTACATCCTCACAGAAGTCTGCGTACAGATTCAGCATCTGTATTGTTCTTGCCTCAGCTTCCTCAGCTGTTGCATGAGCTGTGTGTCCCTCCTGCCATAAGAACTCTCTTGAACGAAGGAAAGGTCTTGTCTCCTTCTCCCAACGCATAACTGAACACCACTGGTTATATACCTTTGGCAGATCACGATATGACTGGATATCATTCTTGTAGAAATCACAGAACAGAGTCTCTGATGTAGGTCTCACACACATACGCTCTGTAAGAGGATTGAGTCCGCCGTAAGTAACCCATGCTACCTCCGGTGCAAATCCCTCAACGTGATCCTTCTCCTTCTCAAGAAGGCTCTCTGGAATCAGCATAGGCATGTACACATTCTCCACACCTGTTGCCTTAAATCTCTCATCAAGCTGCTTCTGTATAAGCTCCCAGATTGCATATCCTGCAGGCTTGATAGCCATACATCCCTTTACGTTGGTATATGCTATAAGTCCTGCTTTAAGGACAACGTCAGTATACCACTGTGCAAAATCTTCATCCATGGAAGTAATAGCTTCAACCATCTTCTTATCGTTTGCCATCTTATTTATCTCCTTATTTTCATAACATTCTTTGATTAACAACGCTCTTTTTAATCTACAAAATTTCAAGACGGATGTCAACACGAAACGTGCTAACACCCGTCCTGAACATCTCAATTACCAAACATCTTTCTCTGAAAAATATTCTCCTGACTTCATTTCTTTATCACTTTTGTCAATTATTTTTGCCTCTCCTGGAGTTACCTTTGTGAAATCAGGGTCCCATTCCTTTATCAAATGCTTTACCAATTCATTTATAAGTAACACTTCATTTTCTGGCAGCATTGCTAACATTTCTGCGGTCTGAGATACTAAGCTGTTCATATAAACACCTCTTTCTACTTATATATGCCTCCTCGAGTTCCAATATCTATAATAGACAAAATCAATAAACTGCCATCCTCATCATATCTGAAAATAATACGTACTCCTCCAGCTCGTAACCGTTTTCTTCCATCAGAATACCCCTGTAAAGGCTTTATATCACCTGTTGCTGGCAATACCTTTAAATGTTTTTCTATGACATTTTGTAAATACTTCTTTTCACCAGATGTTCTTGACTTTATAAACTTTAAAGCTGATTTCGAATAATGTACATCATCTACAATTTTTTTCATTTTTATCCTCGCTTTCTTACGCCTCTCCAAGCACAATCAAGTAAAGATATTAAAATGATAATCGAAATGATAATTTTATTATATAGTTATAATTTATTTATTCAATGTTTTTATAAAACATTTTAGCTCTATTCTTCTTAGAACTCATCCAGATCCAATATCGCAAATGCTCCGCCCTCCGGCTCATGCTTGAACACCATATGTTCCCCTGTGGCCGGGTGGTCAAATTCAAGTCTTGAGGCGTGAAGTCCGATCTCTTTATATTTCTTCTTTGTCTTCTGGAATTTCGGGTTGTACTTCGTATCGCCCCATATTCCACACTTTCTCTTTGCAAACTGTGCCCTGATCTGGTGATGCCTGCCAGTTATGAGCTCTACCAGAATATATGAGAGTACGCCTTCATCGGTGTCCATAACATCCAGAACCTCATACTCAAGCTCCGAATACTTTGCCCCCGGAGTATCCTTATCCACTATCTTTGTCACATTATCCTTCGTGTCGTGAAGGAGATAATCCTTGAGTACACCCTGATCGTTAGGAAGTTCACCGGTTAGAATAGCCTGATAATACTTCATCATGGAACCGTCCTCACTCTGCTTTGAGAGAACTGCTGCCGCCTCAGGTGTCTTTGCAAATACCATCACACCGCCAACAGGCCTGTCCAGCCTGTGGATTGGAACAAGATATGGCTCCTCTTCTCTATTCTCACGCTCATATATCCGAAGCTTCAGCATACTCACCATACTCTCAGAATTGGTCTTGTCAGGCTGAGTCGGCACCCCACAAGGTTTCACCGCCACAACTATATCCTCATCCTCATATAATGTCTCTATCTTCATATGTATCTCCTCATCTTTTTCCTTATATTCCATATTCTAAATAGGCAATTTGCAATTTAAAAAACTTTAATTATGGTTCGCCTACATCCTAAATCTATAGCCAACGCCCCACACCGTCTCGATATACTGTGGGTTGGATGTGTCAAACTCTATCTTCTCTCTGATCTTCTTGATATGAACCGTGACTGTGGCGATATCGCCTATGCTGTCCATATTCCATATCCTGCTGAACAGTTCATCCTTGGAAAATACCTTGTTCGGGTTACTTGCAAGGAAGCACAGAATGTCAAACTCTTTATTTGTAAATACCTTCTCCTCATTGTCCACATATACTCGTCTGTCCGTCTTGTCGATCTTCAGGCCTCTGATCTCGATGACATCATTCTTGAGTGCTGTAGATCCGACAAGTCTCTCATATCTTGATATGTGTGCCTTTACTCTTGCCACCAGCTCACTTGGACTGAATGGTTTTGTCACATAATCGTCAACTCCCAGGCCAAGACCTCTGATCTTGTCTATATCATTCTTCTTAGCTGTGACCATGATGATAGGAATATCCTTCTTCTCTCTGATCTGCTTGCATATCTCGAAGCCATCGACCTCGGGAAGCATGAGATCAAGGAGTATCAGACTGTACTCCTCTTTCAAAGCCTTCTCAAGACCTTTAAGTCCGTTCGTCTCTATCTCAACCTCGAAATCATTGAGTTCAAGATAGTCTCGCTCAAGTTCTGCTATACTAAGTTCATCCTCAATTATCAGTATCCTGCTCATCTGTATCTCTCCTTTTCTTCAACGGGTTCTTTATCTGTATAGTATTCTTCTTCTGTCCATCTTTTCTGGAATTCTCCTTCTTCTGGAAACCTTCGACTACTGATTCGTCCCCATCGGAAATCTCATTTTCAACTGTCTTAGGAATATATTTCTTAAGGGTAAATACCATAGTAGTTCCCTTGCCAACCTGACTTGTTGCATATATGTTACCGCCGTGTTCCTCAACTATCTTCTTGCAGATAGCAAGTCCCAGGCCGCTTCCGCCCCTAGACTGTCTGGCGCTGTCTGCCCTGTACATTCTGTCAAATATGTGTGGCAGGCTCTCTGAATCTATTCCACGGCCATTATCGCTTATGGCTATCTTCACCTCGGCATCATTGTCATATATGTTGATGTCTATCTGTCCATACTCTTTATCCATATATTTTATAGAGTTAGTCACGATATTGTTTATGACTCTCTTCAGCTGATCCGGATCAACTATGACCATCACATCGTCATCACAGTAATTCTTATATGTAAGTTTCATATCCTTCGACATCAGCGTGGCATGAACTTCCTCCATACAGTCATTGAAATAATCCTTCACAGACACTCTGTGGAACTCGTATGGAATTGCATTGTTGTTGATGTTGGTGTACAGCGAAAGCTCATTTATCAGGCTGTCCATCTCGTTAGCCTTGCTGTATATCATCTTCAGATATCTGTCACGCTTCTCTGGCGTGTCGGCAACACCGTCCATAATTCCCTCAACATAACCCTTGATGGTCGTTATAGGGGTTCTAAGATCGTGGGATATATTGCTTATGAGCTGTCTGTTCTCCTCCTCATACCGCATCTTGGTTTTTGTGAAATCGCAAAGCTTCTGCCTCATATTCTCAAATGACTCACACAGCTCTCCCACTTCATCCTCACGGTTCGCTCCAATATCAATCTTCTCATCAAGATTGCCGGATCCCATGCGCTCCGCAGCCTCTTTCAGTTTTACCAGAGGATTGACAAACTGCTGATATACAAGAACAGCCACTACTCCACTGAGGATAATCATAATTATGACCATCAATATGATGTATCCAAAAATAGTTCCTCTGAAGCTGTCAATATAACTGCCATAATATGTAAGCAGATATATGTCCACATTCTGTCCGTTGCATACATACGTGATCTGATTACACAGATACAAAGACGGCTGGGTCATAAGATATTCCTGAACCCGTATTCCACTGCTCTCTGCCACGTCATCCATATCCTGCGAACCATCAGATTCTATGGCATTTATATTCTCACTTGTGTCATTCTTCTGAAGCTGTCTCTTCAGTGCGTCAGAAAAATTATCCACACCTACATACAGATATTCACCATCAACCTTGACAACAACCTTCGTGTTGTTTGCTGTGGTCTTCATATTCAGAGCACGGGCATTTACATCATCGATATAATACTCCGGGTCACTTTTAACCTTATTTATGATCTGCTCCCGCTGAGCGGATATAGCTTTGTATGCATCGTTCACCGGATCACTTGCCGAATACAGCCACTGAAGCGAATGAGCCTCTCCATAGGTTCCTGTTATAAAATATCTGCCTATGATCATGGTTCCTATGATCATTGACACAAATGCTGAAAGCCATATTATTACTATTGCACATTTTACTTTCTTAGTGATATTCATGTTCTCAACTCCCACATCTACTATACCATGAAACCACCTGTCCAGTGTATGAAGTTTTTATAAACTGTTAATAGCCTTATCTGCCCTTCTTTTTAAAAATTCCATGTCTCCTGCCATTTACCTCAGAAGCGGCTATTTCCTGTCTTGCCTGCTGATATTCACGAAGCGTTGAATCCAGTTTTCTGTATCTTGCCTCCTCCTGTTCCTCCTTCTCTCTGATGATCACATCCATCTGCTTCATCACATCATCCGTCACAGCTGCCGACACAGACTGTGTGATGACCTTCAAATTGTCCTTTATGGAGTTACTGACTATCTTGTCCATCAGATTTTGAAACTGTGCCATCTTAAAATCTACAATTCTGGTATTATCTTTATCGTCATCACAGCTCACCCGTATGGAGTCTATCTTTTTCATATCCAGCAGACCACTCTCTTTTATCACATCCGCAGTGTCTGATTTATCTGCATCCTCCGCAGTATTTTCCTCAGCTTCACCATCCAGAAGATCATACATCTTGTGAGCTATATCCTTTATAGCCTTTAACTGTATACCCTTGTCCTTCAGAGTCTTCACTCTCTGGAGTATCTTAATATCCTGCTCACTGTAACACCTGTGCCCCATCTCATTTCTATGTATTTTGATATCAAGCTCTTCCTCCCAATAACGAAGCACATGTGTCTCAACCTCGACCATAACTGCCGCCTCACTTATGCTGTAAACTTTTTCTGCCATCTGTATATCCTCCTTATTTCTTAAACACCAGCAATTTTTAGTCGTTCAATAGTAAAACCGACTTTCCAGATATAATTTTAAGGATATTAACAGCCAGTCTCAACGAATATCGTCATTCAAGTTTTTGCAGAAAACAGTATTATTCGTCAAAAAAACCTTCCGGAGCTGCCACGCTTTCCGGAAGGTTTTCTTAATAGTTTTTTTATTTGTAATTTTGATCGTTATATTCGATCAGTTATTTATCTTTGTTATAAGAAAATGTCCATCATCCATCCACTTAAAATGAACATTCTTGTAATTGGTTCCTATGATATATTCTGATCCGTCTTCTGACAATCTGAGCTGATCCTTATCCTTGTCAGAATTCAGTGCCTTCAAAAGGATATCTGTAAATATGTGATCCGGATCAAGTGCCATGAGTTCATTTTCATTTGCCACTGACTGACCTTCCCCAAGTTCCTGAGGGTAGTAGACCATGTCCTTCAAAGTATCCAGATCTTTGTCATTGAAAACTGTTCTGATCCTGTCCGCAAATTCCTGACTGCCAGTATCTATCTGATCCTTGACATCCGATCTCTCCATATATCTGTTCTCAAATGTAATATGGGTCA
>CAKQQK010000069.1:0-16174 GCA_934270935.1 uncultured Coprococcus sp.
AATGTAACAGCAAGCATTATCAGCATAGGTGGGTAGAGCATTGCGTGCTTTCTGTTTGTTGCCTTGAGGAATACTGCTACTCCTATAAGTACCAGGGCTGCAAGCATCTGGTTTGCTGATCCGAAGAGCGGCCATACATTTGAATATCCACCTTTGCAGAGAAGGTATCCAAAGAACAGTGTTATAACTGTTGCAAAATACTTGTTTGTGAGCACCTTCTGCCATGCAGGCATCTTGGATGTATCTGTTGTGTCTCCCATGAAGAGCTCCTGGAATGACATACGACCGATACGGGCAACTGAGTCAAGTGATGTAAGGGCAAGGGCTGATACACACATGGTCATAAATACATTTGCAACTGAGTTTGGAAGGCCGAACTTCTCGAGGAATCCTGCGATACCCTGTGAGAAGATCTGGAAAGGTGTAAGACCCTCCGGAGCCTTGCCGCCAACTGCGACAGCACCAACTACTATAAGTGAAATAACTCCGAGGAGTGTCTCAAGGATCATTGCTCCATAACCTACGAAAAGCATATCTTTTTCATTCTTTACTGTCTTTGATGATGTTCCTGATGAAACAAGGCTGTGGAAACCTGAAACAGCACCACATGCGATCGTTACAAACAGTGTTGGGAACAGATAACTCTTAACACCTGCAGATGACACAACTGTGAAACCATTGAATGCATTCAGGTTCATGTCAGGATGTCCTACCAGAACTCCGACAAATGCACCAACTAACATACCGATGAGCATGAATGTTGTCATGTAATCTCTTGGCTGCATGAGTAACCACATTGGAAGCACTGATGCGAGGAAGAGGTAAGCCATGATTACGTAATTCCACTGGTCACCATTTAAGTACCAAGGACATTTCATACCTACTGCAAACATTGCAACGATGAGGACGATGGCTACTATAGCTTTGAGCCACTCCTTCATATTCCTGCATGTCTTCATAACCACACCGAATACCATGGCTACTACTATGAACAGCATTGAAACTGTTGCTGCTGCAGCACCATTGAAGTTCTTTGTCACAGCTCCATCAGCTCCTGCTGTGAAACCGTTAAATGTCGATGAAACCATCGATGTAAATGCTGCTATAACAAGAAGTGTAAAGAGCCAGCAGAACAATGAGAAGAATCTTCTTCCAGCCTTGCCTATGTACTTCTCAATGACAAGTCCTATTGACTTTCCACCATTTTTAACTGATGCATAAAGTGAACCAAAATCCTGAACGGCACCGAAGAATACGCCTCCGACTAGCAGCCAGAGTAAAACTGGAACCCATCCAAACATAGCCGCGATGATAGGTCCCTGAACAGGACCGGCACCTGCTATCGATGAAAACTGATGTGCGAATACTGTAAGCTTTGACGAAGGAACATAATCCTTTCCATCCTCGTTTGCAACTGCCGGGGTCTTTGCATTCGGATCTACGCCCCACTTCTTTGCAAGCCATCTTCCATAGCCAAGATAGCCAGCACCTAAAACTACTACTGCGATAAGAATGATAACTAAACTATTCATATCTTTCTCCTTTCTCACGCCTTATGGCGATATCTCATTTTTTTTGCAAAGAGTAAATTAAAAAAGGCTTCCGTCTCTATGCAATCTCATAAAGACGAAAGCCTGTATACTTCCGCGTTACCACTTTATTTGCCATCATAAAAGGATGGCCTCTCTGATCTCATCTCGCCTGACCACTACTCACTGTCTATTGAAATAAGCTTCTATGTAACGGTAGAAAACCGGTGACACCTAGTGTCCCTGATATCTCATGACCAGGGAATTCAGTGCACTGCTCGCAGAGGATAATCACCAAAGACATACACCATCTCACACCAGCCGATGGCTCTCTGAAGTATGCGATCTCTGACGACCGTATTCTGTTCTTTGCATTTGCTCTTTGTTCGTTACATAAATTAGCACCGAAGTATTTTATTGTCAACCCATTTTTTCAAGTAAATGAAAACTCGTATTTTTTTCAAGTATCTCAACGATATATATGCGCCTGCTGAACATTTTTTCTTGTGAAAACAAAGCATTTCTACCATCGACACTCAAGGAGTTCAGACTGTCGCTCTCCTTTTTAGCCCGACCGGAATCTGCGCCAGAAGTATTGCGGCAAATATCAGCCCGCATCCTGCAAGCTGTCTTACCCCCATACGTTCTCCAAGGATGATCCAGCCGGCAATGACAGAGAATACCGACTCAAGACTCATGATCATGGATGCGACTGTAGGATTTAATCCGTTCTGTCCAACTATCTGAAGTGTATATGCCACTCCGCACGACAATACTCCTGCATAGAGTATAGGAATCCACGCACTCAATGTACCGAGAGGCTGAACCCACGCCGTGATTCCTGCCACACTGTGATGCATCTCCGAGAAAAACGCCGGGAATATGCTGAGAATCCCGCATACCCAGAACTGTATACATGACATTCTGACTCCATCCACAAGCGGTGAGAAATGGTCTATCACAAGTATATGTACTGCAAAAAGCAATGCACATACAAGCACCATAAGATCACTGCACTGAAATGACAGTGAACCGCTCATACAAAGCAGATAAAGCCCCACCAATGCTATAACTATTCCAAGCCATATATTCCAGCCACACTTCTTCTTCAAAAACAGACTCAGAATTGGAACCAGCAATATGTAACACGCTGTGAGAAATCCCGCTTTTCCCGCCGGTGTTCCCATATAAAGTCCAAGCTGCTGTGCAGAGCTTGCCAGGAATAGAACAGTTCCACAACATATACCGCCAATCACAAGTCTCTTTCTATCTGATCTATTGCATGGTTTCCTGTCAGATGGTTTTATCCTGTCAATTACAAATATGACCGGAATGAGAACAGCACCGCCAATCAGTGACCTTATTCCGTTGAAAGAGAACGGTCCAACCGCATCTCCTCCCTGTCTCTGCGCAACAAAGGCTACGCCCCATATAAAAGCTGTCAAAACCAGCAGCAATGAATTCCTTACCTGTCTACTCTTCATCTGTGAAACCTCTCGTTCTTTTTAGTCAGTGCCACAGCAAAAAAAACATACAGGCACTCTATTATGTGTTGAGAATTGAACTGAGAAAAGCTTTTGTCCTGTCATTCTGCGGATCCCCGAACAGCTGCTCCGGAGTTCCATCCTCAACTATGATCCCATCGGCCATAAATATAACGCGGTCAGCCACTTCCCTGGCAAACCCCATCTCATGGGTCACACACAGCATAGTCATCCCCTGCTTTGCAAGATCCTTCATAACCTGAAGCACGTCACCCACAAGCTCCGGATCAAGGGCAGATGTCGGCTCATCAAATAGCATGATCTCCGGTTTCATAGCGAGAGCTCTGGCAATCGCAACTCTCTGCTGCTGTCCTCCTGACAGACGATTTGGATATACATCTGCTTTCTCTTCAAGGCCCACGTTTCTGAGCAGCTCTAACGCCTCTTTCCTCGCTGTCTCTTTATCAGTCTTTCTGACTGATACCGGTGCCAGCATAACATTGTCAAGAACTGTCATATTCGGGAACAGATTGAACTTCTGAAAGCACATTCCCATCTCAAGCAGCAGTTTTTGCTGTGTTTCTTTATCAATCCTCTCAACAGTTTTATCATTTTCCCGGTGAAGAAACAAGTCCCCATGTATATATATTTTACCGCTTGTGATCTTTTCCAGCTGGTTAAGCGACCTCAGATATGTGGATTTTCCGGCTCCAGAAGGTCCGATTATACATATAACCTCACCTTTTCTGACCTCCAGATTGATATCCTTCAATACCTCAAGGCTTCCAAATCTCTTGCTCAGATGAACCGTCTCCAGAATATATTCATAATTATCCATATAACCACCTCTTTCATTTCATACCGCTCACTGCATTATCCTATTACTCATACAATGAAAATCTCTTCTCTATTTTCTCAAATACAAATGAGAATATGGCGGTTATGATCAGATATATCACAAGTGCCGGAACGAACACGAGATATGAACCCTCACTCGTCATGATCGTCTTGGATATGGTAGTTATATCCATCAGGGATATGGCAAATACAAGTGATGCATCCTTTAAAACCATTATAAATTCGTTGCACACCGGCGGTATCATTCTTCTTATCGACTGCGGAATGATTATCTTTGTCATAGTAAGTCTGTATGACAGTCCCAGAGTCTTCGCCGCTTCATACTGTCCTTTGTCGATGGACTGGATCGCCGCCCTTATGATCTCTGCACAATAAGCTCCGGAATTGAGAGCAAACGCTATTATCGCTGCAAGAAACGCACCCTTATATACAGCCTCACTGTCACCGGCTCCAAATATATCTCTCCATGCAAACCCGAATATGCTCGGTATGGAGAAGTATATAACAAAAAGCTGTATGAGCAGCGGCGTTCCTCTGAAAAAGAATATGTAACCACTGCACACCTTGTTAAGCAGCTTTCGTTTCGATATCTTGCCAAGTGCAAGGAATGTGCCAAATATCACTCCGAACATTATTGTAAGTGTGGTGAGAAGTATTGTGAGCTTGGCTCCATGGAGAACATTCTCCCCACATCCAAGCATTCTGTACGTGTAATTTACCATCTGTCCCGTAACTTCCATAGCTCCACTGTCCGCAGAATATACATGACCCGCAAATCCAACATACTTCTCACTCATAACATTTGCGCCTGACGATGAAAGCGACAGATAATTTATAACCCACAGGCTGTTATAAGTAACAGTGACTCTCTTTCTGCTGCTTCCTGCATCCTTTTCGATCATCTTCTGCATTGCAGGAGATGTATGCGAAAGCATCTCCTGCTCTGAAGGTTTGACAGCCGCTAGAACTATCATCACTATGATAACTGCCGCACATATAACAGCGCCGGTCTTTGTCTGTCTTTTCCAATTCCTTATATCTATGCACTTTTTTAAATACTTCCCAAATCTATTCATATGCAATTCCTGTTCCGCACTTTACTCCGCACTTCCAAACCAGTAATCATATGTTTCCTGAATAAAGCCGTCTGCTTCCATGCCCTTGAGAGCCTCATTCATGGCCGTCTGAAGTGCTGTGCTGCCCTTACCCATTGCAATAGCGAACTGTTCCGGCTCATCCTTGTCAAGATAAGCAATCTGATAAACATCCGGCTCCTTTGCAACATAACTGTCTGCTACTGTACTGTCAACAACAACCGCATCAACCTCATTATTAGTAAGCTGTGTGAACCCGGTTGTAACTTTTTCATTTGCAACTATCTCCATATCTACAGTTCCTGTAGACTTATAATCTGACATCAGTATATCCGATGTGGTCTCCTTCTGGACTGCTATAGACATGCCCGCCAGATCCTTAAATCCCGTGATCTTCTTATCCGAACCTGTAGGAAGTACTACAGCCTGGTAATTATTGATATATGGATCTGTGAATATCATGGTTTTCTGTCTCTCAGGAGTGATCGTGACTGACGAACACACACAATCATAATTGACATCAATTCCTGTAAAGATTCCATCCCATGCAGTATTGATGATATTAAGCTCAAGTCCAAGTCTCCTTGCAACCTCAGTTATGATATCAATATCAAAGCCTACAGGTGTTGTTCCGTCCTCTGCAAAATCCTCAAATGGTGGATATCCAAGCTCACATCCAACAGTCAGTGTGCCATCATTTAAGAGCTTTACACCTGATATGTCGACAGAAGCCTCCGTTGATGCCTCTGTGCTTTCCACTGCATCCGTCACCGCAGATTCAGCAGTGGTAGCTTTGCCCGAATCTGATGATCCACAGCCGGCAAGGCCAAACATACCCAGTGCTGCCGTAAGTACAAGTGCCGTTATTTTCCTGATTGTCCTGTTTTTCCTCATAGATATCATCCTCCTTCATTTTTGCTACATACACAAAAAACGGCAATGGAGTTCATATGGCTCCATTGCCGTTTTTTATATTCGGAATAATAATTCAATTTTAGACATATGTCAACAATTTATTTTGATAAAGCGTTAAATTTCATTCTCATAGAATATATCCCGACTCCAGCCTTTGCTCAAATTCATCCTTTGGAAGAGGCTTATCAAACACATATCCCTGTACTATATCACAGCCAAGTTTTTCCAGATAGTCAAGCTGCTGAGTTGTCTCAACGCCCTCCGCGACTGACTTTTTCCCGAGCCTGCCTATGAGGTCTATTATGCTTGCAAACATTACTATATCCTGGTGTTTATTATTGTTTACGTCATCAAAAGGTATCAGCGATTTGTCTATCTTGATGGTATCAAGGTCAACCTTTTTGATCATATTAAGTGAAGAAAATCCTGTACCAAAATCATCTATGGATGTACTTATGCCCCGTTCCTTGAGTCTTCCTATCACGCTGGACATGATCTCATAATTCTGATAATCCTCACTTTCTGTGAGTTCTATCTCAATATAGCTTCTGTCTATCCCAAATCTGTCGATGGTACCGGTTATACGTTCCACCAGATCGATTTCTTCCAGATGCCTTCTGGAAAAATTGACTGATACAGGCACCACCTTCTGACCTTTATCCAGTCTGTTTTTCAAAAAACCGCATACCTGCTCAAGCATATAGTAGTCAAGCCTGCACACACTTCCCTCTCTCTCAAGCTGTGGTATAAATCTCGCAGGTGTAATTACCTGTCCATCTCTCACCCAGCGGACAAGGGCCTCCGCACCATATATACTTTTGTCTGTAATCCTCACCTTTGGCTGATAATATACTACAAACTCGCCTGCGGCAAGAGCCTGCGGGAAAGCAGCCAGAATCTCCTGATCATCCATAAGATGCTTCTGAATTTCTTTTGTAAATACCACTATAGAGCCCGCTCCGTTTTTTCTGGCAGCCTGATACGCAATGCTGGTTCTGGCCATGACTTCCCTTGGCTTACTAACTCCTTCCAGACCTGCTATACCCGCTGTAACACCCAGCTGGAATCCTCTTTTGACAGTTCTGTACTCATGGCTTATATGGACATCTTTAATCTTGCTTATAAAATCAGACGCATTCTCATTCCGACAGATTACAACGAAATTATCTCCTCCAAGCCTTGCTATCTCCTCATCGCTGTCAAGATACGATTTCACCATCTGCGCATAATTCCTAAGTATCACATCTCCCTGTGAATAATCAAAAACCTTATTCACATACTTGAAATTGTGGATATTAAAAAAGACGCCTGTATAATTATCAATCTGTCCGTTTTTTATCAAATTGACCGCATAATACATCAGGGAATCCTGATTAGCTACACCCGTGTTGATGTCTGTATACATGATCTTTTCAAGCATGCACTGAGCCAATGTCCGGTTGTACTGAATAAATATCTCCCTAAATATAAACCTGTGTGTCTGTAACTCCTCTTCTGAATAACCCGGACCACATGGGTAATCCTTGATAAACACAGTGCCACCGGTTCTGATCTTCATCTCTATATCAACGGGGATACCCAATTCAGCCCCTTTTTCCTCGTATAATACCGCGCTGCTTCTTTCTCCAAGCGGCATAAACCTGTTTTTCGGAATATCGACAGTAATCTCCGCCTTTCCCAGCCTGAGCCTGTCAGCAATCGCAGTGAGACCATTCCTAATACACTGAATTCTCTGCTGCTGTGTATCTGCATCACCACCTATGCACTCGAAGAATTCTTTCATCCGGCTGTCCATTTGTATGCTTTTATCAATTGTATTATCCATTCTCTCTCCTCCAGCCTTCGCCAAGTAGCCTGTATCATCCGGTCTTAAATATCAAAATCGGCCCAAGCGCATCAAAAATTTAATAAATATAAACTCTTCCTACATTATAGCAGTGGTGAAATGAATGCACAATGTATTATCCTACCCCTGACGCCTTTTGCCCCAGAAAAACAAGGCAACTGTGCCAGGTCCTGTATGGCTTCCTATGGTAGTTCCTATATAATTGATCTCCACCTTGCCGTCAAGCTTCGGAAATCTCTCCTCGACAAGCCTTGCCACAGCCTCGGCATCCTCCATACATGCCGACTGCGATATATAACACTTACCGGAATAATCAAGCCCATCCTGTGCATTCTCCTCCATGCGCTTTACTATCTCCTGAATAACCTTCTTTTTACCTCTTATCTTTGATCTCGGTATCAGCCTTCCATCGTCATCCATGTTGAGAAGCGGGCATATTCCCAGTATTGTGCCAACTGTTCCAGCAGTCTTGGATATTCTTCCGCCTCTGATATAAAACGTGAGATCCGTTGAGAAGAACCAATGGTTCAGATCCAGCTTATGCTGTTCTATCCAGTCATGCAGCTCGTCTATGGACTTGCCTTCATCTCTCATGCCTGCCAGCGTGTCCATGATGAGTCCATAGCCTGAGGATGCCCCCAGAGAATCAACCACATATAGTTTCCTGTCAGGGAATTCTTCCTCCAGATCCTCTCTGGCAATATTTGCAGAGTTTACAGACCCACTTATTCCCGATGACAATGTCAGATGAAGTATGTCATACCCCTGTTCAAGATAAGGTTTCCAGAAATCATAATATTCATCTGAGTTCACCTGCGAGGTCTTCGTAGCCGCACCTTCTGTCATCTTCCTGTAAAATTCCTCAAATGGCATGGTCTGTCCCAGGTCATCAGGATGCTCCACACCATCAAGCTCGTAGTGAAAGCATATATATTTTACACCTATTTTGTCAAAATGCTCCTTTGAAAGATCTGCTGTTGAGCAGCAGCTCAAGATATACTTTGCCATGTTTATCCACCTCTCCAATATATTTGTACGGTTCTGTCTTCACCTGTACGTTTTAATTTTGCATTTCATTTACTTTTTCAGCCTTTTCCTACTATATAATTGTTACATTATCTACTATTGTATCATCATTGGCTTTTTATTCATAGTCATAAATACGATAAAAAACAGACAAAAACATCCACAACACGTTGTTTTAAAAACCATGTCGTGGATGTTTATATATATGATCATTTGTCATTTAAAATACAGTGGTTATCGCAAGTCGTTCCTCTATAAGCTTCTTGGCCATGTTGAACCGGTCAAGATAATCACCGGATATAATTTCGCAGCTTACTCCATGACGATCAAACCACGCCTTGAGCAAATCACTGTAATGCCTTCTCTCCCGCATTATATCCTCATTCCGGGTTCCGTCCTGGACAAAATCCGTTCCATCAGGATCAAGGAACAGCACCAGATCCCATTCATTTGTTGCATTTATCGCACCTGCCATATCCGTGAGCCTGCGTTTTTGTCCGTCATCATCCATGAGCAGATCACAATAGAATCCTGTAGTCAGCGCATCTGTATCCACAAACAACAGTCTGTTGCTATGCCCGGCTGCCCTGCGGACCTCGTCCTTCTGTCTGATGAAATTCTCCACCAGATCATCTTCAACCATGAACTCCTCTCCACCCGCATACTCACAGGTGTCACGTCCTATCTCCCGTACAAAATTCGTGTTATATGCCAGCGCAAGATTCTCAACCAGTGTGGATTTTCCTGTGGATTCACCGCCAACCACCAGTACCTTTCTGACGTAGTGATCCCTGCACACCTCTGGAATATACTCCCAGTGTGCCGTCGCCCACTCACGGATCTCAGTCGATGATACCGGAACCTCTGCCCTGTCAAAGTACACGACCTCACTCTCCGGACAGTACAGGCTCTCAAATCTGCCGGTTCCAAGATAATCCGAACCACAGAACACTGCATCTATAGGCTTTCCTATCGTGTCCTTGATATCCTGCGCTCCCTTTTCCCAGTAATAATCCGTATTGTATTCTTCTTTTGAGACCGCCTCATCCTCTATCATGATTATCTTCACATTTGGCAGATGTCTTGTGCTGTTGAGTATCCAGCGATATCTCAGTTCCTTAGAGGTGGACTCTCTGCCCTCGCACCAGCTTATCATCACATACAGTTCCTCACACATCGCCGCAGCACGTATGATGTCGTGGATGTGCCCTATGTGAAGCGGATCAAATGAACCTCCATACATTCCTACCTTATATCTATACATCAATTGTCAGCCTCCCTTACTCTGTTGCCATGCCGTCTTCGAAAACGTGTACTTCGTCCAAACGATTCCTTCTGACCTCACGTTCCCATCTGACACACATAATAACGGCGTTTCCAAGGTACACTATCCACATGAGCAGCGTCGCTATGTTGTCATTGCCACTCATAAAGTTTTGTGCCCACATATATATCGTAAACACATCCACCGCAACCCATATCCACCACTGCTCCGCGAACATCCTTACAGATACAACCATCGCCACAACCGACGAAACCGTTGTAAATGCATCCACAAATGGCATGGCATCCCCGAGTCTCTTCAACAGCAGCCCATACAGGAATGTGCCGAGTGCCACCGCCAGCACCATGAATATCCTGCCAACCGCCTTCATGTGTTTCTTTCTGACCTCATGTGTCTCATCGTTCATATGCCTTGACCATACATAGAATCCAACAAACTGCATAGGCACATAATATAGCGCATTGAGCATCGTCTCTCCGTACAGCGCAGCCTTATACGATATGATCGCATAAAGCACAGTATTCACAAGACCGAATATGTACGCTGACAACTTTCCTTTTCCCGTGCACACTACACAGATCACACCTGTGGTCGATGATATGATCCCCATAACCGTATCATCCCAGTATATGGACAGCCCCACGATGACCGCACATGCGATAAGCAGCCAGGTGACCTCCAGCTTCTTCCAGCCCCCTATCTCATTTTTTATAAATTTCTTAAATGTCATCTATTCATTCCTCCCCTTTTAAACATCAATCCACTACACTATACTATCTACTTTCTTGCGTTCTTCCTTCGCCTGAACAGTTTGGCAGGCCTGTATCTCTCACCGGACTGATATGCATCAGTCTCCTCAACATATTCCGCAATCTTTCTTCTGAAGTTAGGTGTGGTGAGTTCCATGTCCCATATCTGTTCATATACATTCTGAAGCTCAGTAAGTGTAAATCTCTCCGGCAGCAGGTCAAATGCCAGCTTCATATCCCTCCTGACATCCTCCCGCAGTCCGAGCACCGCTTCCGTTATGATCCTGGCGTGGTCAAATGCCAGTCCTTCACATTCCTCTATATCGTAACTGTCCGAGCTTCGCCCGCATGAGCTCATATCTGTTCTGCGCAGCACTGCAGTAAGCTTTATATCAGAGTCTGCATTCTTGAGGACCAGCCTGTATCTTTTCTCATTTTGAACTTTACGTGAAACTTCAACTTTATTTTTCACATTTTCTTCACCTATACCAGACACCTCTGTTGTCAACTCATTCACAGAATGTCCACCTGCACCTGACACCTCTGCCGCCTCTGTCACCTCTGTTGAAATATCTGTCAGTTCAACCGTAAACCATCTTGCATCCTGTGCGTCATCTCCTGCCTTCAGGCGGCAGGCTCTGCCGTTCATAAGCGCCATATAAGTTGATGATATAACCCAGCCTCTCGGATCTCTGTCCGGCTCGCCATATACTCCGACAAGCTTTACATATGCATCGTCTATACCCGTCTCTTCGCAAAGCTCTCTTCTGGCTGAATCTATGACATCCTCGCCTTTTCTACAGAACCCACCGGGCATAGCCCAGCTTCCTATATATGGGAATCCACCTCTTCTTATCAGGAGTATCTTGAGCCTCTTCTCCTGAAGTCTTCTTGCATCCTCGCACTCATCATCCCTCATAACTGAAAACACAACCACATCCGCGGCAACAGATGGTCTGTCATATTTTGTCAGGTCATATCCGGCGAGGAATTCCTTCTCCTCGTCACTCATCTCATATGTCTTCATAAGTCTGCTTCATCCTCCTAAACATTTCCGCCTATATCTGTATTTGTCTGCATCTATCTGCTTTTGTCTGCATTTATCTGCATTTATCCACACCTATCTGCCGAAAAATCGGCAGCCTCATGCCAGCCGCTGTATCTTATCTGATTATATCCACCTGACACATCTCCATGGTGGCGAGCGCAGCCTCATGACTCTCCGGCGTCACTCCGGCACAGCACCTCGCATCAACCTTCACATTTATCTCAGGGTACAGTGCCTTTATGATGAGTGCATTGGACACAACACAAATGTCTGTGCAGAGTCCTACCATCTCTACATCCTGGAGATCGAAGTCTCCCCAGCCTGTATATCCAAAGCTGGTCTTGTTGATGTATATAGCGCCCGGAACCTCAAGACCATCTGCAATCTCCCAGCCTCTGGTCTCCTCTATACAGTGAGGGACCGGAAGATGCTTTCCCTCGTTGGTTTCCATGTAATTCTCATAATGTGTATCCCTTGTGAAGATGACCTCATCCCCGCGGTCAGCATACTCTTTTATCTTATCTTTCACATTCTCCACGATGGCAACAGCCTCCTTTGTCCCGAGTGCTCCATCGATGAAATCATTCTGCATGTCAACTACTATAAGTGTCTTTTTCTTGTTATTGTCCATAATTCTTCTCCTTTTCCATTCAACTATCAACTTAAAATTTTTGATTGGTAAATTTTCGATTTTTCAATTTTCTACTCTCTGCTTTCACGATGAAATCCACAAAGGCACGGATTCCTTATAAAACATATAAGTAAATCTACATGTGCCATCACCACCGCCGTTATTATCATTTCGATAATATCTCCAGGTTGTTTATATAATATTATCAATTTGATAATATGTCAACCCATTATTTGAAACTTACTAAAAAAACGGCAGTGCTGACATGCCATGTTCCAAACCGAACCTGTATGCCAGCACTGCCGCGCCATTATATTTCAATTACATTTAATTATATGCAAATACGCTGTCAGTTCACACTCTGTCTCAATTTTCCTAAAAGTACAAATGCAAAGAACAGAACTGATATAACCGCAAATACCGCACCCACAAATCCTATATACGATATCGCACCTTTGTCGCACACTATTCCGCCGATCCAGCTTCCCCCACCTATACCAAGGTTGAAAAGTCCTGAATATATGGCTGTCGCCACGGCAGAGCCCTTCTCATCCACACTTCTGATGACCTCCGACTGAGTAGTTACGTTAAACGCCATGGCCGTGATTCCCCAGAATGCACAGAGAATGACCATAGTTGCCAGGCTCTTTGATGCTGGAAGCAGAAGCAGCAGCCATACAAGAAGCGTAGCCATAACTGTACCTATAAATGCAAATCTATGTCTGTCATACAGCTTTGAGAACAGATAACTTCCAAGAAGTCCCATGGCACCAAATATCAAGAGCACTATGGTTATGACATTGTTCTGCAGCTTTGCGACCTGCTGCATGAATGGTTCTATATAACTGTAAACTGTGTAATATCCAAGCACAAAAAGTATGGTCTGGGCATACAGACAGATGAGCACCGGATTCTTCAGGAGCGCCGGGAGATCCTTTACATGGAACTGCTCTCCGCTCGCTATCTTCGGGAAAACAAACGCCATATATACGAGCACTGCAAATGCTATGATTCCGACAATGAGAAACGTAACTCTCCATCCCATATACTGTCCCACAAGTCTTCCAAGCGGCAATCCGGCTATGGTCGCTATGGAGGTTCCTGTTACGACCATGCTGAGTGCAAATGACCTGTGTTCCTCATTTACCAGTCTTATTGCAACCGGTGAGGCTATGGACCAGAATATCGCATGGGTGCAGGCAACACCGATTCGGGACGCCATGAGCACTCCATAGCTCGGTGCAAGCACCGACATGATCTGACATATTCCAAACAATGCGATCGTTCCCATGAACAGTTTTCTGAAATCGATCTTCGACACCAGAAGTATGAGCGGGAGGGACAGCAGCATGACTATCCATGAATATACTGTTATAAGCATTCCCGCCTTCGACTCTGATATACTGAACGAACCCGCTATGTCCGTCAGCAGTCCTATTGGCATAAATTCCGATGTGTTGAATATGAATGCCGAAATGGTCATTCCCACAAGCGGAAGCATTTCTTTTCTCGTCATTCTACTCTTCATACTTATTCCTCTTCCTTTTTTATGTGGTCTTATCTATATTTTTGTCGTGATATTATGAGTGATCGGACTTTGTTTTATTCGCTTTTAAACGGATCATTTCTTCTAATTCCAATCATCAGCCACATATTATAGGAAACAGGTTTCATAGTCAATGCAATTTTGCATGATTATACTGTCCAAATGTTAGATTTTGTCAGCACTCTCCCGGCTTCACATATGTTGATCAATCTATGTCCTATTCAAGTTCTTCCAGTGCCTCAAAGTAATTCTCCATCCACTGAGTCTGCCTGGCTGTTCTCTCATCAGCCGCATCAGGTGTCTCTATATCCTCCGGCCATTCATCACCCTCAGAAAGTTCCTGAACCGTCAGCCAATTGTCCGCAGCCTCAAACTGTATGACTCTTCCGTCATCGCTCTCCAGGCTCACCAGCACCATCAGCGGTTCACCCGGAAGTCTCTCCTCACAGCCAAAATCTGCCTCGTCAATTCTCTTTATTGTCCACATATAATCACACCTCTTCTTTGTTCTTTTCCGCTTTCTCTCTGAAGATTTGTATTGCCTTCATCTACAAGGAACTGTAACCGATAGGTCAATTATATCAGAAAAGCGGCTGAAAGCATAAGGATGTTTAGTCCTCATGCTTTTTCTGTGTGACTCCATTCAAATACTTTTAGCATTTCCATAATCCATGCAGATTACAATATGCATATACTTCTTCTACCTGTTCGCCATCACAAAGGCAGAATTCCGCTACCGGATCCTGTCCCGGATTTAACTGCTTTCTGTAAATACCCTGATTGGTATTTAATGTGATCCACTCAATGAAATGCTCTTCAAGCATTGGATGTTTTGTTTCTCCGACAACAACATGAACATGATTACCTTCCACCGTATACACAGGTACATGCTTCTCAACTGCAGCGTCTGTCATTCCGGCTTTTAATTCCTTCATAGCCTCTCCACAGCACATGACAGGCACACCCTTGTCCTTTACCTTTTCAACAATGTTTCCACAATGCTTACATACATAATACTTTACTTCCATGCTTTTATCTCCTTCTATGTTAAAAATTTACAATTCAATTGTTTCTACAATTTTCTTCAATGAATCGGCTGATTCCTTAAGCTTTAATGCTTCCTCTCCATTCAGATTTATAGGTATATCTGACTCAACACCATCTGCTCCTACAATAGCCGGCATACTCAACGATACTCCGTCAATGTCATATACACCATGAATCATGTGTGATACCGGGAGTATTGATTTCTCATCTCTCATGATCACCTCACAGATTCTTTTTACCGACATTGCAATTCCATAATATGTAGCATGCTTTTTGTTTATAATTTCATAAGCACTATTCTTAACCGCAGTCGCTATTTCCTCTGTGTTTTCCCTATGCTTATAATGTCCACGCATTTCACACATTTCACTTAACGGAACACCTGACACATTGGCTGATGACCATGCCACAACTTCACTATCTCCATGCTCCCCCACTATAAATGCATGAACACTTCTGCTGTCAACTGATAAGTGTTCGCCCAGCTTGTACCTTAATCTTGCACTATCTAAAACGGTTCCAGATCCAATCACCCTGTTTTCTGGAAGTCCTGATAACTTTATTGCTACCTGGGTCAGAATATCTACCGGATTGGCAACTACCAGCATGATACCTGCAAAGTCTCTTTTGGCGATTTCAGGAATAATTGACCTAAATATTGCCACATTTTTATTGACAAGATCAAGTCTTGTCTCTCCTGGCTTTTGCCCCGCTCCTGCAGATATAATAACAATGGCAGCATCTGCCACATCATCATAATCTCCGGCATATATTTTCATCGGGCTTGCGAATGGGATTCCGTGACTGATATCCATTGCTTCCCCCTCCGCCTTATTTTTATCTGCATCAATAAGGACAATCTCCGTAAATAATCCGCTTTGCATTAAAGCAAACACAGATGCAGAACCAACAAAGCCACAGCCTATCATCACTGCTTTTTTTGAATTGATTGTTTGCTTCTTCGTGATAATCTCATCTCCTTAATAGTTTTCTTCATGTACTTCAAAATAGCTCTGCGGATGATTACATACTAGGCATACCTCAGGAGCCTTTGTTCCTACCACGATATGTCCGCAGTTACGGCATTCCCATACCTTAACTTCGCTTTTTTCAAAT
>CAKQQK010000070.1:0-16118 GCA_934270935.1 uncultured Coprococcus sp.
CCTTGGCTTCTTCCGAGGCAACTGCCGCAGTGTCTTTTCCTTCAGCAGGTTTTACTGTGTTCTTCTCAGCATTTACAACACTGCTCTCGATCTTGTCATCTTCCGTCTTATTTTCAGACGCCGGAGCTGCTGTTTTCTCTGCTGCACTAACCTGATTTGGCACCTCAGCTTGCTCCGCAGCGCTGACCGTCTTTGTCGCCGCTACGTTCTCTACCACACTAACCGGCTTTGGCGCCGCTGCGTTCTCTGCTACTGTATCAGCTGTCAGCTTGCCACAGCATGCCGCATTGATACATCCGGCACATGAATCCGGCCTGCACACCTCTGGAATCTCCTCGCCATTTGCCAATGCCTCTGCTGCCTTCTTCGCATTGCGCTTGTTGATAAATGCGATCAGGAAAGCCAGTACAAAGAATGCACCAGGTGCAAGTACAAGTATCGTGATCGGTGTATAGAGACTGAACACGTTTCCTATGGCCTTAACAATACCAGAAGAACTCTGAAGCTGGTTGCCATCCCCAAGTATCTGGAATCCAAATATACATCCCTTTCCAAGAAGCTCTCTGAACATGCCAATGAGAGTAAGCCCAACAGTAAATCCAAGTCCCATTCCAAGTCCATCAAACACTGATGGAAGAACTTTATTCTTGGATGCATATGCCTCAGCACGTCCAAGGATGATACAGTTTACAACTATAAGTGGTATATACAGTCCCAGGCTATCATTCAGTGATGGCAGGTACGCCTGAAGCAGGAACTGTATGATCGTCACAAATGACGCTATGATAACTATAAATGACGGTATTCTGACCTTATCCGGTATCACCTTTCTAAGCGCTGATATCATGAAGTTACTCAACACCAGGATACATGTTGTTGTGAGTCCCATTCCGGCACCGTTAATTGCAGATGAAGTAACCGCCAGTGTAGGACACATTCCAAGCATCTGGACAAATGTTGGATTCTCTTTGACAATACCGTTATATAAACGTTCTGTACACTTTCCCATTATTTGTCACCTCCATTATCCGCTGCACTGTTCCCGGAACCGCCGCCAATTGACTGTACATATGTGAGTCCTGCATTGACCGCATTCGTTACCGCATTCGTGGTTATGGTTGCTCCTGACAGAGCATCTATCTCCTCATCCACAGTTGCTCCTGACTTGGTATATTTGAACTGTGCTACATTCTTTCCTGCGAACTGAGACTTGAAGCTGTCTGTATCAGCCTCCATTCCAAGTCCGGCCGTCTCAGCAAGTGAAAGGAACGAAATTCCCTTAGTTGTTCCATCATCAGCAACGCCCATGGCAAGCTGAAGATCTCCGCTGTACGCCTCATGTGATGTGACAGTCACTACATAACCAAGCACGCTGCCGTCACTGCTCTTTGCTGTAACAACCTCATCTATATCTGCGTTAAAGCCTGCATCCTTGAGGATATTTGCAGCTGAATCCGCATCGAAATCAGCATAACTTTCAAATGAATCCGCATCGGCAAACACTGTCTTGTATGCCTCTTCCTTTGCTGCCTGTTCAGCATCTGATATAGGCTTCTTTGTGATCTTGTATACATAGGCAAGTGCAAATCCAGCTATAATGGTAATGATAAGTATAGCTATGGTTGCAACCACAATGGACTTTGTATCCATCTTTGATTTGGTGCCGGACGGATCTCCCTGTGCTGCCAGCTCTGCTCCCTCTCCGAAGCTCTTTGGCTGTGTCCATCTCTCAATAAGTGGAACCAGCAGATTTGAGAATATGATCGCATATGACACACCCTCTGCCGAACCACCATATATTCTGAAACAGAATGTAAGAAGTCCGAGTATCACACCGAACACTACCTTACCCTTAGGTGTGATAGGTGATGTGACATAGTCAGTTGCCATGAAGAATGCTCCGAGCATAAGGCCACCGCCACAAAGGTGTGCAGCAAGATATGTGAGATCAAATCCTCTTCCTGAAGCAAGCGCATAAATCATGATAAGCACTGCAAATGTTCCAATGTATACAAATGGTATAACGGGTTTTATAACTCTTCTTATAAGCAGATAAGCTGCTCCGACAAGCAGACATACAACCGATGTCTCACCTATGGTTCCCGGAATATTTCCAAGGAACATATGGAACACATTTACATCTGCCACATCACCTGTGTTTTTGAGAACTGCCAGAGGTGTGGCTGTTGTAACTCCATCATACGAAAACGATGTCATCCTTCCCGCAAATGATATGAGGAGGAAACATCTTGCTCCGAGCGCCGGATTCATGAAATTGTATCCAAGTCCTCCGAACAACTGCTTCACTATGAGAATGGCAAATGCCGATCCAAGTATAGCCATCCACACCGGCACATCCGGTGAGAGGTTAAGTGCAAGCAGTAATCCTGTGACAACAGCACTTAAGTCTGATATGGTAACTTTCTTATTCATCAGCTTCTCGTACAGCCACTCGAACAGCACACATGCCACTACGCATGTAAGTATGAGGATCATGGCATTCAGCTCAAAGTTGACGATTCCAAATATGGTTGCCGGAAGAAGTGCAATTATCACATCCAGCATTATACTCTGTGTACTTCGCTTGTCCCTGACATGTGGGGAAGACGAAATTTTAAATGTATTTTCCAATTGTGTGTCCCTCCCTACTTCTTCTTGCTTGCGAGAATAGTTTTTCTGGTTCCCGCTATCGTCTGTGTCAAATGTCTCTTGGCCGGACATACATAAGAACAGCATCCGCACTCACAACATTCCATTCCATTGTACTTCAAGAATCCATCTGTATCTCCGTGTTCCGCAAGATCCGCAAGGTGTGATGGAACTATCCTTCCAGGGCACACATCCACGCATCTTCCACATCTTATACAATTACCAGGTTCAAGATCAGCCACCTCATCACTTGTCATGCACAGCAGTGCAGATGTACCTTTAACTGCCGGCACGTCAAGTGAGAACATAGCCTTACCCATCATTGGGCCACCTGAGATGATCTTCTCAGGAACAACTCCGTCCTTGAATCCCCCTGCTGCCTCTATGAGCTCCTGACAGTTTGTTCCGCAACGCACCAGAAGATTGCACGGATTCTCGATGGCATCACCTGTGACCGTTACTATCCTCGAGTAAAGTGGACGTCCTTCCACAACTGCCTCATATATAGAAGCTATGGTGTCCACGTTGTGAACTATGCAGCCCGCATCAGCAGGAAGCATCTTGGAATTCACATATCTTCCGGTATTCGCATATATGAGCTGCCTCTCAGCTCCCTGAGGATACTTTGTCTTCATGACATGAACTTCTATCTTGTCGTTGTCCTTAACCTTCTCAGAGAGAAGCGCTATCGCCTCCGGCTTGTTATCCTCTATCGCTATTATGCCCTTTGCATGATCAAAAAGATTGATGCATATCTCAAGTCCCAGGACTATCTTGTCCGGTTCCTCCATCATACGTCTGTAATCAGATGTAAGATATGGCTCGCACTCTGCTCCATTCACAATAATATAATCTATAGCATCCTCATTCTTAGGGGACAGCTTTACATTTGCAGGGAATCCGGCTCCGCCCATTCCGACTATACCGGCCTCCTTGATTATATCCTTGACATCCTCACGGTAAAGCGTAGAGAGATCTTTGACATTTGCCTCAAAATCAATCTCTTCAAACTGTCCGTCATTTTCCACTACTATAGATTCAACCTTTGATCCCCCCGGAACATATCTAGGCTCAATGGCCTTGACTTTACCGGATATAGATGAATGTATATTCGCTGACACAAATCCGCTGGCCTCAGCTATCTTCTGGCCAACCAGGACTCTGTCACCCTTCTTCACTATAGGTGTGGCAGGTGCCCCTATATGCTGACTAAGCGGATACACACAGTCACCCTTTGGAAGGTATTCTTTTACAGGCTTTTCCATCGACAATTCTTTGCCTTCATACGGATGAATTCCGCCCAGAAATGTTAGCAAACCCATGATCTACCTCTTTTCTCTTTTTCTTTTTTTGTGAAAAATCTTTATCTATAATAACGCTTTAGAAGTTCAAAAACAACCTAAAAGGGCTATATATTATCAAATAAAATATAAGTACATCAGGGGTTTATTGTGTTATCTATTTTCGTACTCTTACAAAAAAAATCTGGGAAAACATCTCATTTTCCCAGATTTGGCAGATTTTTTACAAGTATCGCCCCTGCTATTCCTATACACACGCCTGCTATCGTTCCTGATATACATAGTACCGGAATATAGAGCATTATATTCCCACTTTTCATGAGTAGTGCAGCCACTATAACCTGTCCTGCATTGTGGCTCACAGCACCGGCTATACTCACGCCGGCCAGACCAAACAAATCAAGCTTTTTGCAAATCATCATCACTGTCAGACTAAAAACTGCGCCGGCAATGCTGTACATCATCACTGCCATGTTGCCAAACAACAGAGATGAAAGAAAGATCCTCACCATTGACACAAGCCAGGCATCCCCTGAAGACATCCTGTACATCACAACTATCGCAGCCAGATTTGCAAGTCCAAGCTTCACTCCGGGAACAGCTATATTCACAGGTATGAAAGATTCGAGATACGAAAGAACCATAGCAACAGCTATAAACATACCCAAATATGCAGTTCTTGCCGCAGTCCATCTCCTGTCATCTGCTGTCCCGATTATATTACGCTCTTTTTTTTCTGATAACCTATCACCCGGGGCAACATCTTCTCCCCTGTTTTTTCTTCCAAATGAATCCATGATCCAATCTCCATATCGCACAGATGCTGTAAACGGCTTATTTTATATCGTAATCATTCTTCTTGTCATTATGAACCTCTATCACGAGCTTATGGGGCAGACATGTTATGGTCTCTCCCGACCTGCTCACACCGCCCATATTCACACATATCTTATCTGTGCAGTCAGCCTCAGACACACGTATCTCCCCGCCTTCCACTACAACCGTATTGGTGCCATATGATGTGTCAAATACATAAATGTCATCCCTTGTCATATCTATCGTCTGAACCAGGCTTCCATCTACATAGACCTCCGCCTCATTTCCTGGCTTAAGATTATTCTTTATCAAAATGAAACTTCCGGCTCCCAGAATCACAAGCACCAGAAACAATATTACATCACGTTTTTTTATAATTTTAACTTCTTGTCTGTTCATCTGATACCGCCTTATCAGTCATCTGCAATAGTATATCCTGAAACAGTCATATTGAAACTGTTCTTTAGGTCATCACTCACATACACTCTTTTCTCATCGTCTATGATGACCGCCTTCGCTCCATACTGAGCCACAAGCTTCATGGCATCATCCCTGTCAAGCAGCATACAGAGCGTGGACAGTGCATCACTTGTGAGTCCATCATCGCACACAACTGTGGCTGCTATAGTATGTGTCCATGCCGGATAGCCTGTATCAGGATCAAGTATGTGATGATATCTCTTTCCATCCACCATGAAATACTTCTCATAATCACCTGAAGTTGAGATAAATGCAGTCTCACCTGCCGGGATACTTACAGTTCCAAGAACAGTTCCCTCCTCATTTCTCGGATCCTTAACGCCGACCTTCCAGCATTCTCCATCCGGCTTACTGCCGTAGACAACTATACTGCCACCTAAAGCTATACACGCACCTAGCGCATCAGAGTCCCTGAGATACCCTGCTGCCAGATCGCACCCATAACCTTTTCCCACAGCCCCAAGATCGAGCATCATCCCTGATTCTGATATATTCACAAAGTTACCATTCACACTCACCTTTGAGACATCAATCTTCTTCAGCGCTGCGTCTATATCTGCCTTATCCGGTATGGCTGACCTGCCTTCTTCTATTCCCCACACCTCTGCAAGAGGCCTTATCGTGATATCAAGCTTATCATCACCCTCAGCGGATATCTGCAAGGTTCTGCCAATTATATCTGCCAGCTCATCGCTGACCTTGTAATCTTCTCCTGCCTTATATCCAGCATTCAAAACCGCCAGTTCGGATTCAGGGGCACGCCATGACAACACACTTTTATCAAGGGTCTCCTCAGCATCTGCTATATCATCTATGATACTGTCGCCATCTGAGCCGTACACCGTAAAAGATGCCGCAGTTCCCATCACTATCGTATTCCTGGTATACTGCGTCTTCTGTCTGTTTTTCACTCCACTCCATATCACCATAGCGACGATTGCCGCAGCACATAATGCTGCGGCACATATTCTGATAACTTTATTCATCGTCCTGATACCTCTATTTCAGATATTCATCATGCACCTGTTCACGGAGTGAATATCTGAATGATTTCTCATATTCTACATTCTCATTTATACTGTGACTTACCTCTTCAAAGAAACTCTGATTGATTATATCCATTGAATAGAATATAGGATAATTGCTGTTCTTCTCCCACATCATAACTCCGCCGTCAACAGATTCCTTGCCATACTCATCCTCGTATCTCTTCTTGCAGTCGCCGCTGCACAGATATACATGACAGAGTCCATTCAATGTCTTCTTGAGCATATCAGTTCTCAATATGTAACCATCACAGTCTATCGCCCAATCCGGTATCACATCAGGTTTTACGATAACGATAACCGGCATGTGTCTGTCAGGACTTTCAACTATATCGCTTAGACTATCGTAGTCAATCTCCTCAGGACTTGTACCCTCCTCCATAACAATTCCAGCATCCACAAATCCCACCTGATTAAATATATCCTTCATAAACTTTGGCCTGTTATAGCGGCGTTCTTTCACATTGATAGTCTCACATATATTATTCACCGTAAAGTCATATATATCACCTGCCGCCACCATATCCGCAGTTATATGCCATATAACTCCCGCCTCGGAATTGCTTATGTGCTGCAGATCCATATGGAAGCTTTCCTCGCTATAGGAGACATACACCTTATAACCAATCGTAGAATAATCAATGTTCGTGAGTTCCTCCGGCATCTGTGGAAATACCATATTGATATGTTCTCTCACCCAGTTATAGATTATCCCACAGGCTTTGTCATATCCTGTTTTTCGGATTCCAACCTTGTGATTATACACTACATTTGGAACCATCGGTTTTATCTCTGCCTTGAGTTCCGGTCTCACAGCCGGAACGAACTGTTCCTTGTCAAGCAGTCTTGATATGTAATCATTGTGTACTATCTCTTTGTTTATCAGATATATAACCCTGTCTGGAGTAAGCTCTTTGTGATATTTTTTGTTGAGTAGAATCTCCACAAGCTCTCTCTTCGTAACCTGATGGAACTGAGCCACTATATCAGGATTTTTGTCCAGATACTCACGTAGTTCAGGCTTCAACGGATCCTGTGTGATCCTGAGCCTGTACTTGCTCCTGATCGCATTCTCCCAGTTTTTCTCCTTGTACTGCGAATCATGTATGCTGTTAAATATCTGTATAATAGACCAGTCACACAACTCAAGATTAGCTATTATGCTGTTCATAACTCTGGACAGATCTTCATGTCCTGTCCACAGGTCAGTCTCTCTGGAATCCGATCCAAGTTTATATTTGTACCGCATCTCATGCTCTATCTCATGCCAACCCTCGAACAGAACTGTTCTGAGCTGAACCTCAAATGTCTGATCAAAAGGCTTGTTCCACACGCTGGCCGGAATATTTCTCAGATATTTGCTCGGTATCCTGAATACACCGTTACACTTCTGAGCTTCAAATTTGTTCTCCTCATTCTTGGTCTTGGACCAGTTGTCCAGAAGAAATGTCTCCTCTAGTATCTTCTCACATATATCCATATCCTCAAGATAAAATAAGTTGATTCGGATACCTATGATATCCTGTATCTTTCTTCCGCCTTCCTGCATGGAATACTTTCCTGTCTCAAGCTTGTGAAGCAGTGATGACTCGGATTTTATTCTGGATGTGCTGTTAAAATATATACCTGCATTGTTGAGCTTCGTGACAAGTGTATTGAGAAGGCTCATCTTTACATTGTTTATCTCTTCTATCTCCTGTTCCTGCAACAGCTTTTCTTCGCTGTTATAGTCGTAGATATTATAATCCATTTCACCATTCCTTTATTATGTGTTTGTTTTGCCCATTTGAAGACATTATAACATAAATATTGTGTATTTTGCTTAAAACATTATGAACTTTTTATAAAAATCAGTGCAATTCTTCTTATCTACCACCCTCTTCACCCCTCAACATAAAATAATATACTCTTCTTGCGCAAATTGGGGGTTATCTATATAATTGTCTGTGTGCAAAGCACATTTATATATTTGATACAGCCCTCTTTATGGCTGTACATACGAATGAGAGGTTAATTATGATTTTAGACTGTCAGAACATCTGTAAGTCATTTGGCACAGATGTCATATTGGACAATATTTCATTTCATCTGGAAGAAAAGGAGAAAATGGCCATTGTAGGGATAAACGGCGCGGGGAAAACCACTCTCCTCAAAATAATAATGGGTGAAGAATCCGCAGACTCCGGCCAGGTTATCATATCAAAGGACAGAACCATAGGCTATCTGTCACAGTATCAGGAGAATAATCTGAACACAACGGTCAGCGGTGTCATGATGGACGCCCTGAAACCGATTCTGGAACTGCAGGACAAGATGAGGGAACTGGAACAGACCATGGAACATCTATCTGGTGAGGAATTACAGAAGGCCTTGGATCTGTATAACAGATACACCCATGAATTTGAATACAAGAATGGCTATAGCTGTGAGAGTGAGGCAAATGGAGTGCTGAAAGGACTTGGCTTCTCAAAGGAAGACTATGACAGACACACTGATTCTTTGTCAGGAGGCCAGAGAACACGTCTGGCACTTGGACGTCTTCTCATGGTAAAGCCCGATATAATCATACTCGACGAGCCTACAAACCACCTCGATATGGAATCCATCTCCTGGCTTGAGGGTTTCCTGGCTTCATATCAGGGAAGTGTCATCATCGTATCACATGACCGTTACTTCCTCGACAAAATTGTCACCAAGATAGTCGAGCTCGACAATGGACACGGTCAGGTATACAACGGCAATTACACATATTTTGCGCAGAAGCGGGCTGAGATCAGGGAAAATATGATGAAGGCATACCTTAATCAGCAGCAGGAAATAAAGCACCAGGAGGAGGTCATCACAAAGCTCAAACAGTTCAATCGTGAGAAATCCATCAAGCGGGCTGAGAGCCGTGAGAAGATGCTGTCAAGGATCGACCGTCTGGACAAACCTACAGAAGTTGCATCCGAGATGAGACTTACATTAGAGCCAAACATACTAAGCGGAGAAGACGTGCTCACTATTGAACATCTGTCCAAGAGTTTTGGCGATCACAACCTTTTCACTGATATAGATATGGACATCAAGCGGGGGGAACATGTCGCCCTCATCGGGGGAAACGGAACAGGAAAAACCACCATTCTCAAGATGATAAACAAGATTGTGCCAAAGGATTCAGGAACCATCATCCTCGGGTCACGCGTAAAGATCGGCTACTACGATCAGGAACACCAGGTACTGACCATGTCCAATACCATATTTGACGAGATCAGCGACGCATATCCCGATCTGTCCAATACACGTATCAGAAATGTACTTGCAGCATTTCTGTTCACAGGGGAAGATGTGTTCAAGAAGATACAGGATCTCTCAGGTGGCGAAAGGGGGCGTGTGTCCCTTGCAAAACTCATGCTGTCCTCTGCTAACTTTCTCATCCTTGATGAGCCGACAAACCACCTTGATATCACATCCAAAGAGATACTGGAAAACGCCATAAGAAATTACACTGGCACCGTTTTATATGTATCCCATGACAGATACTTTATCAACCAGACGGCAACCAGAATTATAGAACTCAAGGATAAGCAGCTCACCAATTATATAGGTAACTACGACTACTACGAATCACACAGGATTATTGACAGCAACTCTGCCGGCAGTCCATTCACACCTATAAGTGGCGTCCATGAAGAAAAACCGTCTGCAGCCATATCCCAGGCAAAGCTCTCCTGGCAGGAAAGCAAAGCTGAAGCTGCAAGAAAGCGCAAAAAGGCGAATGATATAAAGAAAATTGAAGAGGCAATAGAAAAACTCGAAAACAGGATATCCGAGATAGATGAGCAGTTCCTTCTTCCTGAAAATGCGACAAATGTAGCATTGCTGAACAACCTCACACAGGATCGATCCTCAGCCGAATCAGAACTTGAGGAATTATACAATAGATGGGAAACCCTATCTGAAGAGTAATAACACAAAAAGCAAGTGCAGATACACTTATCATTTGTATCTGTACTTGCTTTTTCTATGATATGTTATGATATTTTCCGTTCTAGCCCTGTTGTATGTCTGTATATCATTATTGCATCTATCTGATGTGTATTATCTTCTTCGCATACTGTCCCGAAAGGTCATATGCAGAATTGCTTATGTACACCTCATCGCTGCTTCCCATACCACCCTGAAGCACCCAGTACTCAGGTTTATTTCCGCTTGATGATCCCCAGTCACGCACACTCTTCTCACTCACACTGGATAATATGCCAAGTTTTTTCAAATATACTTTAAGCTCTGATGCACTCCTGAATTTTCCAAAATAGATTCCCACATGTGTAGGCTCTCCATTCGTATAATATACGATCACATCCCCCGGCTTAAGAGCAGCATATGAGAAATTCTCACGATTCGCTGTAAGATTATATTCCTTTGAAGTCATCCAGTTTCCACCGTTTGACAATACAGCCATAGCAGTCACTTTCCTGAGTGCCCAGTCAGAACACATATTGCTGGAGTTAATCACAAATCCACCCTTGGCAAAGCTTGTGTACTTCAGCGTACGGTCTATGGACGGATCTGTGCTTCCCGCATATCTGAGCGCATTTGCAACAAATACATTGCAGTATATTCCTGTCTTACCAAGATACATTCTAGTGACTCTCTTCATCCAGTCATCATAGTTCCAGCTCGCCTCTTCTATCATGAAACATCTGCCATAGCTGTCAAATACATACTCTACACTCTCAACTGTACGGCTGGTGGATTTCAGGCATCTGCCATTTGCTGCGCTGTAATAATACACAGCCTTACCGTTTATCACAGCTCTCTTAAGGCCAGCACTGTGCTTGTTCAGCAGTGTTCCCGTGCTGTATATCGAATACCCTATACTCTTGTTGTAGTACACATACTCAGTCACCCTGCCATTCGTATCCACATAAGCAGAACTGAACTGGTCTATCGTATGCCATCCGGATGTTCTCACCACTCTTCCGGCCTTGTTGAAATAGTAATATCCACCTGGAACGTAAAGCACACAGTTTGTCTTTGTTACCCAGCAGCCGTTTGAATATACTCTGTATGTATCCGCATATCCTGGAACAGAATGTGTGCTCCTGTAAAATATGATATCAGAATACCCCATATCACCAATGTGGACAAGCAGGTCATTAAAACCAGGAAGCCACAATGTACCCGATGGCACCCAGCCATCTTCGCTGGCTATGTAGCACTTATATCTTATTCCAACTGCCTTGACAAGATACGTCGCCTGTCCATTTTTCAGGTAATATCTGACTCCGTCTGTCTTTTCATACCATCTTGTGCCCTTGTACTTAAGTCCATTGACAAAATAAATATATTTTCCGTTTACATTGTATAAACCTGTTGTGTCACTATGCCACTTTCCCGCCGTATATATGTACAATCTTCCAGCATAATCAGTGTTGGAGAAATCCTCAGAATAAAATACTTTTGAAGCCTTGCTGCTGCTCGAAAAATAAAACTCATAGTCACCGGTGACCACCCACTGTGATTTCAGCGCCACACCATTGCTTCCAAGATAATAAAAATCATCACCAACCTGTTTTAAAGCGTTTTTCACTGGTATACCGGCCTCATAGAAATACACATTATCACCGACTTTTCTCACGCCGGACTTAGCATTTCCATTCTTATCATATAGCACCTTTATATTCACTATCGTAACAGCCTTATTGCACACAAGCGTTCTTGTAGTTCCCAAGTAACTGTAACATTTCTCACCTTGATATGTGTTTACCACATGGCCCTCAAACAACTGTAAATATTTCACAGAAGCTGTCCCCAGACTGTTCAGTATATCATCCTCTGTAAGCTGGGTAACAGGTGACGCACTGCCATATTTATACCAGCCATCAGCAACCACCTGCTTTCCACTGACAAAATACTCATAATTGCCATCATGTGTGAACACTCCTGTCGTCGGCTGGCCAGCCTTATAATATGTGCCCTTATAATAACCTGTCATACTGACCGAGTAATCCGATGCAAATGTAAACTGCCTGAGTTCCACATTTGCCCCATTCTTAATACTTAAAGTAACGCATCGCTTAGATGAATTATAGTTTTTTGACTCGAGCATATCGAAACTTGTATCAGTGTAGCTTCCATTGTATTCCACATTGTCATCGCTGTCATCCGCAGCCACCAGGTAGAACTTAGTTCCATACTTTATCAGTGCATACGTTATCATGGTATCAGAGTCTTCTCCTGATCCTATAAAATAACTCTTTCCCTCTGCAAAGCTGAGTCTGAACATTCCATCGGTGGAATTGGAGAAAACATATGTCTTTTTGTTTATAGTAAGATTCTTCTCCTCCACAATTCCTGCCGGAACTGCCGCATCAGTGTCTGTCTGCGCAGCAAAAACCCTTACAGCTCCATATGGTCCTATAAATGCACACGCCACCACCGCAATCGTGATGATAACAAATGCCAGCATACTCCTCTTCATTTTATTTTTATCTCTATGTATATATCGCATTACTATATTCATACTTCCTCCTTTGAACACCAATCCATTCTATAGTACACGATTTTCACAACAGGTAAAATATATAACCTGATATTTTTTTGATATAACTCTCATAAGAATCATTGCACCATCCCTGTTTTCATCGTCAAGGTTGACAAATGGATCATCAAATATAAGAACCGGTTTTTCCCCCGGATACATGACATCTGCAAGAGCTGCCCTTAGACATACACTGACAATGTCCGATAATCCAGAACTCAATGTCTCCGAATTACGATACAGACCATCGCTCCTGTACAATATTCCCATGTCGGTATCTACCCTCATGTCCTGTGGCATATCCTCTGATACCATTTCGCAATATCTTTCAAATTCATTTGCAACCGGCTGCGTATATCTGGAATTAAACTTATCCCTCGCCTCCATCAACAGTTTTCCGGTCTTCACAACAAGATCATATCTGTGGAGTCTGTCATCCAGCTCATCTTTCCTTGCATCCATGTCCTGCGCCGCCTCGTCTATATCATGCAGCTCCGTCCTGAGATCTGACAGCATTCTGTCATACTGCGTTATGATCTCCTGTGCATCATTATCTATATAGCCATACGCCCTGCTTCCTATCATGTGCTGTGACATATATACGTCATTTCCACGCTGTGATCTATACTTTCCACTGGCTATCTGCGACATATGTTTTTCACTTCCTCGCTGCAACTCATATTCCGCTTTTCTAAGTCTGTCACATAGCTCTATGTATTCGTCATATTTCATCTGGAATTCAGTCATCTGTCTGAGTGGATCATCCTCAGTTTCCATCCCAAATTCTGTCAGATATGAAGATAATTCCTCAAGTAAAACATCTCTCTTATCATAAAGTTTTTCTGCGCCGCCATCATCTTTATCTGCTGTTTTCCTTTTTATCCTGGCAAGATGAACAATATCCACTATCATACATATTCCCGCCAGAACCATCATGATATAGCCAAGTTTTGCATTGCCGCCATATTTCACAGCGTCAGCCGCTGCATTCCAAGTACCGTCTGGCTTTACAATGAAATATCCTGCCACAAGTGCCAACACACAGGTCAACAATATTATAATCGCTGCCTTCCTTCCACCGCCCTCTTCACGTTTCAGACAACGACTGTATTTTCCACTTTTATCTCTTCCATGTACACCTTCATTTATGCTCTCTACCATATCAATCTGAGACTGAAGTCTGTCATACTCCCTGGCCTTTTTCATCATAAGACCGACCAATTCTCTATCTGGAACTTTTCCGCCAAAATAACTTGATAGATTTCTATACTGCGTCGTCAGATATCTGTGCTCAAAGTCTTCACTCTTCTGCTCGCATATCTTCTGTCTTTCTACGCTTATCCTTTCAATCTCACGGCAGACATACTGCCTCTTTCTGACCTTCTCCGAGAGCTCCGCATATTCCATCTTTTGCCTGTAAAGTTCACCATTTCTCTTATTTGGCGACATCCTGTTCACTATGTCCTTTATAGCCTGACAGGCCTTCTCATAATTGTTTATATCAGAATCCGTGACCGCTATATTGCCGATCTTTGCATTTATATCATCTGTAATGCACATCTGGCAATTATTCTGCCCTATGTAAACCGTATTTTCAAAAGATCTTGCATCTATATGGAACAGTTCATAGCCTATATTCTCAGTGAAATCCCTGCTGACTGCATTTGTCTCTGCGTCATACAATACGAATGTATCCTCACTCTTCTTTCCGCCAAATGACCTCTGTACCCTGTACACATTTGTTCCACTCTCAAATACAATCTCACCGCCATATGTACTACCCGACCATGGCCTAAATCTCCGGCGTTCATTCTCTTTGTCATTTCTCTTTGTCTCCCCGGAAAATCCGTAAAACATAACCTTAACAAAAACGGCAAATGTCGTCTTACCCCAGCCATTACCACGAAGTATCGTATTTATACCGGATGTAAACTTCATATCAATATTATTCAGTTTTCCAAATCCCTCTATATGGCATGATATAAGTCTCATTACAACTCTATCTCCTCGTTCGCAAGTGCTCTTATTCCAGTCTGTATCACAAATGCTTTATCATCATCTGTGAGGTTCTGTGCCATCACAGTTCTGACAAATTCTCCCTTAAGTGTAGCATCACCAGCATATCTGAGTGGATCCACATAGAGCTTTGTTTTGTCCCTTATCTCCAGATAATAAAATGAATCTTTAAACTGTTCTTCAATATACGGTATGCTTATCTCATTTTCCACATCCACACTTCCTGTAAGACAAATCCTGACCAGATCCCTCCCATACTCTTTATCCACCGGCTTGATCTCACCGTATAACTGCTCCGCAACTCGATCAGCCGCATCATTGCTATCGCAGGCTGATGTCAGATCCACATCAATGCTATACAACCTTCTTTTCGCAAATGGTACAAATTCAGCATCGACCGTATGACTTCTCTCATCCACATCAAGTACCATAAACCCATGCTCACCACACTCGTCAAATCCCCTGCCCTCAAGGCATCCCGGATAACAATATACTCCCCTGTGATCAAGTCTTTGAAACTTTCTTCCATGCACATGTCCCAGTGCCAGATAATCAATACCTATGTTTCTGAGTTTTCTCATACATACATCATTCGCATCATGCACTCTGCCATATTCCTGTTCCTGTCCGTGCAGCATGACTATATTTATATAATCCTCATCCAGTTCAATCTCATCGTATATGCTGGCACAGTTATCTGCAGTAAGTATAACCCCCGTTATCACTATACGCGATTCTTTGAGCTTATACTGTATCCACTCTTCTCCAAACAAATAGAGATTCTCCGGAATCTTCCGCCCGGCAAATATGCTGTCATCCGGATCATGATTCCCCCTCAGGTAAAACACATCTATATCAGCATGCTTCGCTATCTCACCTATGACCACATTTATAGTCGTCGCAGACACTGTCTCTGAGTCAAATAAATCTCCCGCAATTATCACAGCCTGTATATCATTTTCTTCTGCATACCCAAACATTTTACTGAATGTATTAAGAATCTCATTTCTTCTTACCTTAGACTTCTCCCGTCCAAGATGTGCATTCAGGGCAGAATCCAGATGGACATCCGCACAGTGTATTATTCTCATATTTTATTACCTCAATTTATCTTTCCAACCTATATTTTGGATTTATATTCTAAGTCTAAAATCTTAACCTATATTCTTTATCTATAATCTCAACATTCATTTTCTGTCTTTATTACCATCTATTTTTCTAATCTATCTCTCTGAATTTATCTTTTTCTATATTAACATAATATGCATAAATTTGCCCACATCA
>CAKQQK010000071.1:0-15886 GCA_934270935.1 uncultured Coprococcus sp.
CTGCGGATATCATGCTTATATATAGAAACAATCTGAATAGGGGAGATATCTACGGGTGCCCTGCAGTGAAATGAAATCCTCACCGGATACGGTGGAGGTGAACTCTTTCAACCGGGCCCGGTGGGAGTTTGATTTCAGTGTGTGGCAGACAAAGGATAGAACCTGATCGGAAAGTTTCAACAGACAACAATTAAACAAAAAAACAACTAATAACTAAAGAGGAGGAGATTATTATGGAAAATACAAAAACCGTAAAAGCTCTCAAAAAGCAGCTTGTAGCTGCAATCGCGATGGTGCTCGTGGCTGCTGTAGCACTTGGATCATCGACTTACGCATGGTTTGTTAGTAACAACAGCGTTAAGGGTACAACGACAACTATAAGTGCTCAGTCGAATGCACCTTTCCTGAAAATTGACAGCGTCAAAGTAACTGCTGATTCCGGCACAGAAAAAACTCTTACAGAGCCTGACGGAGATACTAAACTTTATCCATCACAGGTGGTGGGAGATGCTACAGCTCCTAAGTTTGAGTCAGCTTATGCAGAAAACAAGGCTAAAGCTGATGAGTTGACAAATTCCCGTTTTGAGGTTGGAGATGTAGATGCTGCAGTGAAAGGAAAGTACGCTATCAAGCAGACATTCTACATTGGCACCAGTGATGACAAGGCTGGTTCTTTCAAGAACCTTGCAGTTTCATCAGTAAAGATCAATGCAACAGAAAATTCTAAGCTCGAGAATGCCATGAGAGTTCTGGTTGTAGGAGAAGACGGCTGGGTCGTATGGAAGAAGGGCGATGATGCAGCTGATGGCTGGGTTAAGAAGTACAATAATGCGGGTACTCAGAAAGATATAGCAGGATTTGCAGCTAATGGATATATTGATACCGCTATTGACGCAGCAGCATCTGGCCAAGTTGATGTATATGTATACTATGACGGTGCTGATACAGATGTATTCACAGATCAGCTTGCAGATCTCACATCCTGTGGTGTGACTATCACATTTACCGCAACTCCAGTAAATACTGACGGTAATGATGTTGCAGGTGCGAATAATGCAGCTGGCAAATAGTAATTCTTATCGATAATGATAATCAATGCTTTCCGCTGTTGTGGAGCGGAGGGCATTTCAAAGCACAGAAGAGTATTCTGTGTTTTGAAATGCGGTATGGAACATATGTACAGCATGATCCGTACAGCTGGGGTTAGAAATGTTTTTACAGCAGCAGGCTTAAACGCCTGACATATATTCATAAGGCAGGGAGATGCTTATGGAACAGATAAGGAGATTGAAAAGAGAACTGGTATATGCCATCATATCGGTATTTTTCACAGTGATTGCATTATCTTCAGCGACGTATGCCTGGTACGCCGTCAACAATAAGGTAAAAGGGACAACCACCACTATAAGTGCAGCAACCAACGGATTTATTCTGCAGATCGCAACTGCCAAAGAAGGTGCACAGCATGGTGGTGAGCAGAAAAAACTGGCGGCCGCCACAGAGGGACACAAGATAAGTCCTTCTTCGACCAACGATATGTCGAACTGGTATGTATGCAAGAGCTGGGGCACAAATGGAATAGTAAATTCATATTCCAAATTGAATATTGCAGACAAAGCCACAGGCCGTTATGTAGATGCAGGCAAGGATTACTACGCGTATATATGCAGTGAGTATATACTCTATACAATCACAGAGACAGGACAGGCGGATGTATATCTTGATACATCTGAGGGCGAGCCAATTACGGTTGATGTGGACGGAACAGCAACGTCGAAGACGATCCCCAATTCGCTTAGAATAGGAATCACCACGGTTGATGCGGATGGGAATGAGACACTCAAGGTTGTATACGCACCGTCCGAGGTGAAAGGAAAGGGCAATGATGAAGGAGCTATAGAGGATAAGTGGACGTATATTGATGGAGTCAAGCCGGCAGAGGTCACATATAATCATATATATAAGGACAACTATACCGACCAGAATGGAGGCGTTTGGGCTGCGGTAACATCCGGAAAAGAATTTCAGGCACCCGCAGAAAATGGACGTACTATAGCGGATAATGTAGGATATGACGGTGTGAAGATGCGTGTTTACATCTGGATGGAGGGTACAGATGCGGACTGTGTCAACAATAGTGACGAGGAGGATCTGTCGACATACAGTGTAACCGTCAAGCTCGCAGGAGTAGCAACAAAATAGACAAAGATTGAAAAAGGGACAAGTGACATAGGTGCGCGGGAGCGCAAAAAGCCTGTTTTGCTATGTCCCTAAAGGTGTTTTAATAGGCACATGTGATTTGTGCCATATTGTGTAATTTGTCCTTGTGAGGCAGAAAGGAGGGATACCGGGAAATGGATAAGAAGACGAGAAAATGGCTCAGATGTGCCGGAGCTGCAGGTCTGCTTTTGCTCATCGGAACTTTGGCGTTGTTTGTGAATGGAAGCCTTGGAGCATATACCAACCTGAACAGCGTGAAAAGAGTAGTGTCAACCGGAACGCAGAGCGATACAATGTTCGGATCCAACTATCTGTCATTGGTCAGTTCAGTTGATACAGACTATTCCATTAAGAGGATATCCCTTGATGACAGTAAAGAAGAGATGTCATTTACAGTTGTTGTCAGCAACTACGCATGGGGAGATGAGAAACGCTACAATCCGAAGGATATCTCATACACTGTGACGGCACAACTGCTGTCAGTGGATGGAGGAAGCCTGTCTGAGAATATCAGCGGTATAAAGATAAACGGTAACCCATTTGATAAAAATGGTACATGTGTCCTTGAGGGACAGACTCTTCCCACAGGCGGTGCATGTAAGAATGAATACAAGTTTGTATTGCCAAGTACACTCAAGAACAAGATAAAAATACAGATGACAGCAGAGGCTCTTGGAGATTCGGTTGATGCTGTAAACTCAAAGAAACTTGCAGCCATATTGTCATTTGCTGATTATGTGACAACCAAAACATGGACAGGGCATTTTATTGATTCCACGGATAAAGCTCCGGGCGAGTATGATGCCTTCAACTATGAGATCTCGGGAAATGGTGCAGGGACGGTTACAGTGACGTGGCCGGAAAGCCTGCAGCTCAGCAAATGGGCGACAGGCGGAATACAGATGACTGGTACATACAGCTTTGTAGTCAGTGATGACGTGACATCTATACAGTTCCAGTTTTACAGGAATCCGGATAATCCACTTAACCTTACCAGCAAGGATTCAAAGGCACAGTGGGAAGAACTTGAGAAAATGATCAAAGTTACATTTACAGATACAGAAAAGGTTGATGAAAATGATAAAACGCAGAACTAATTGGGCAAAACGTACAATAGCAGCTGTGATGACGGCATGCATGGTGCTTACCACACCAGGTCTGGCACGTGCTGAAAATGTGACAAGTGAAGAATATATGACACAGGAGACTGCCAATTCTGACGTTGAAGCCGTAGAGAACACGGCTGACACAACAGAGGAATATACAGGCAGCAGTGAGGCTGATACGACAGAGATGGATACTGACGAGCCGGGAACAGATATCACAGAGGAAGATACCGCTGAAGAAGGTATTACAGAGGAAGATACCACAGAAGAAAATACCACAGAAGAAGATACTGCAGAAGATACCACAGAAGAAGTTACATCAGAAGATATCACCGAGCTCCCTGACAGCGAACAGGATGCTCCTGATTCACAGCAGTCTGCTGAACTGGCGGATGTGGATGCTCCAAGCTTAACACTGGAGGAAGCCGCCAATATGTCATCTAATATGCTTATCGTCAATGATCAGGGGATACAGGTGAAAGATGGCACTGGTCTGCTACTCCTGTCAAATGTTATCCCGGCAGATTACAAAGACAAAGTGATCAATCTGGTTACTACATCAGGCTGGGATGTTACAAAACCTGTGACAGTAGGTGGAAATGAATATAGCTTCCTTGGACTAGGAAGCAGCGATGTTCCATTTAAGGGAACATTCCAAATAGATACAAGTACAGCATCGGATCAATATTCGATTTCTACTAACAGGACGTTGTTTAATGCACTTTCTACAAAGGCAGTTCTCGGAAAGCTGTCTATTAGTATTTCGGAAGAATATCATACGATAGAGGGTGCACTTCTTTCTACTGTGTTGAAAGCTGATGCAGCAGAGGATGGTCAGTCAACCTTAAATAGTGATATTGTACTCAGAGAAGGTGGAACAGGTTCTATATCCGAAGCTATAGTTGGTGGCGGAATGATAGGAACTATGGAAGCAGGTACAAGCGCCAATATAACCCTTGAGAATACGCTCGCTTGCGATCTGAGGATAAGTGGCACAGATAATGTTGGTCTGTTCTGTAATACCATGGATGCAGGAGCATACCTGACAGCGGAATATAAAAAGAATGCCGTGGGAGGCTCTGTCAGCATCGAGACAACGGGAATGGATAAGAACGCCGGCGGATTTGTTGGTTATATGAATACAGGAACCAACCTTATCATAGCAGGAACATCCGTAGATAAGGTCAGCTCAAAAGCAGGAAATGCCGGTGGTATCGTTGGAGGAGTGATAGATGGAAGCCTGACTGTCAAGCAAGCGGATGGGGACACAAGTACACTGGGATTTACATTTGCTGATACGCTTACCCTGTATGCAGGAGATAAGAGCACTTCTGCCAATCAGAAATCAGCAGGTGGCCTGATCGGGTATTACGAGATAAACGAAGGTGGAGAACCGATAGAATTCGATCTTTCCCGGTACACATTCGGAAAATTTGAGGTGAACTGTGATAATGCCACGGAAGGAACTGCATTTGTCGGTGGTTTATTTGGCTCGCTCATAAACAATTGTTCTGCGAAGAGGAACATTTCAATCTCATCTGCAGCAGCACATACAATAAATACAACATTAAAGACCAAAGTAGATGATCTTGGCGGTATGATCGGACAATATACGGCAGTCAGTAAAGAAAGTACTTTAGCTATAAAAGGTAGTATAGATACCGGAAAACAGACAAAGGTTGTAACAGATGGTGCAGGAAAGATAAATAGTAACTATGGCGGGATCATAGCGGAAATTGATAATAATGCTTATGTGGAGATAGATGATGTATATGCTTCTACTGCCAATATAGGATCTAATTCCCAAGCAGCCTTTGGCGGTTTGATAGGAAGAATAAAAAATGGGATTCTTAATGCGGGAAATGTAACTTTGACATCAGAAACAGACATTTCAGCTGACAATGTTATAGGACGCGGTGGCCTTGTTGGTTGCATTGGGAAAGGAGTATTACGTCTGCACGGCACCACTGATCTGCGTGGGCAGAAGATAACAACAGCGTATAATCATTCAGGGCAGATTGTCGGGAACAACGAGAATGGTCTGATATACGCAGTTGGCGATGGCAATGCACTGGCTGCCGATGGAAACGGATGGAGTCTTGTCCGCTATAACGGAGCAGATCGTGGCAGTTCTGATATCGGTAACTGGGGGGCAGTTGTGCGCCTTGGTGGAAATCTTACAGAGGGAGAAGCTGGTGTACTCTCATTTGATCAGGCTACGCATACTGTCACGATTCATAGCGGAACAGGAGCAGATATAAAGAATGCAAATGAATTTGCAGCTTACGCACTGGCGTTCGATATTTCAAGTGAATATTCAGGCAATGATGGTGTGTTGAAGTTTGCTAGAACAGTAAACAAAACCCAAACTCAGACAGTGACTCTGTCCGGTGATGTAGATCTTACAGGCACAGGTATTGTAGGTATAGGTAAGGATTCAGAGACGCAGGAGTTCAACGGAACACTTGATGGTAGAAATCATAAAATTACATTGGACATAGGAACTGCATATGGTAATGGTGAACCAGATAATGCAATTGCAGCAGGTCAGATGTATGCTAAGCGAAGTGATCAGAGAGATGCCCATTATAGTTTGGCAATGATTCCGTTTTCAAAAAATGTGACTGTTAGAGATGTAATAATTGATGGAAAAATCAATTGCAGTATATCAAAGAATGTAAGCCAGACTACAGATGAAAGATGGCCAGCATTTGTGTCATCTGTTCTTGGACTGGCGAGTGGAACTACCACACTTAAAAATGTAAATGTTCGCACTGGAATATCTGTAACCGAAGATACGAAAGCCCCAAACTTCAATATATGGCAGGGCGGCTTTGTGGGACGGTGTCAGGGTACTAAACTGGATGTTACAAATTGTACCTGGGGAAGCAGCTCGTCACTTTCAGACGAGAGAGATAAGGATGAGCACAGGATCGGTGGCTTGGCAGCAGAAGTGATGGGCGGATGCACAGTTACTGTAAAGGACAGCATATTAAGCGGAACAATAACCTCAAAATCTACACAAAATGCTTTTGTCGGTGGTATGATTGCGGTCAGCCGCGGGGAGACAGAGGGAAATATAAATAATAAACCAAGCACCATCAAGATTTCAAATGTGAAGGTAGATGGCGAAAAAATAAATGCTGAAGCGACAAGCACTAGTGGCGGGTTACTCGGATACAAGTGGCAGAACACAGACGTGGTGTTTGAAACTGCAGAAAGCGCTGGTGGTGTGACTATATCAGGCTCTACCCTGACTGCCCCAAGTGCCCAGTTCGGTGGACTTGTATATCAGGCAAGCGGATGTTGGAATGCAACGGCAAAAGACAGTATCGTGTTCACAAAAGACAGCAATAGTAAGGGGAATACTTTTACCGGAAAATCGGATAAAGACAATACAAGCGGTCTGTTGGCAGGAACAGGTATTGTTAAGTTTACCCAGAACAAAAAGGAAATTACAGATTCCATGTATCTTGAAGTGGGTACCTGGGGGACTGGTTCAGATTCATCTTATAAGATCGATAAAGAAGCGGTGACACTTGATATCAGTAATTCTGATTACTTTGATGAGTTAGTTGGAATCACAGAGGATGATGAGACAGGCAGCACCAATGCGGTAGTGTCTCTGGCAGTCCGGAACAGCTCAGGAAGTGCAGTATGCATCGATAAAACTGAGAATAATACCTATAAAGGTCAGATAAAGAACTACAAGAATACGCATGCCAGATATTATTACAATCTGGACAGCTACAGGAAAAAGAATACCAATCTGAGTTCGGATAGTATATCAACACCGGAAAATCTGGTGTTGTGGAGTGTTTCTCAGTATGCAGCAGAGAATATAAGAACATACTTCCGAAAAAGTTCGACAAATACAACCATGATTATCGGTGATATTGACCTTACAGGATATTCTTACTATCCGGTGACACCGCTTTGTGAAGTGAAGGTTGGTGACGGAAGTTCTGACACGGTATTGACATTTGGTTATGAAAGCATGAACACGTTTGAAAAGGACAACAAACCGCTTTCTGATACGGAGTACCAGCACCATCTCATGCAGCATGGACTGTTGTACAATGTCGTTCAGAATGTGACGGTGAATAAGATGACCATGAAGGGCAGTGTTGGCAAGGAGACAGATAATTCAGGTGCGTTGATCTTTGGAAGTGTAAAGGGTGATACCACTACGAAGACAGTAGTTGTCACTTTAAAGGAAGTAACGCTTTCCGGTATCCGTGTGGCAGATATACAGGAAAGTGATACATATGCACCGCTTCTGATCAACCGTATGGAGCAGGCGGTCAGACTGGCAGTGGACACACTTTCCACGGGCGGCGGATATACATCCGGTTCCTATGCAGCAACCAGTCTTATAGGGTATGTCGGAAGTGCGACAGCGACAAAGCTTACACTTTCTTTCTCAAATATCGCCCTTGATGGACGAGTGTCAGCAGATTCGAAAAATAGCACTTCCGTATACAACAATGGAAAAGTTCCAGTTGAATATCACACAACCCATACGATATTCACAAGGGCGACTCTGATGGAAGCGTTTATGTATTCCTCATCGGGTTCAGGCTCATATAACTTTAACAGTGATGACAGCATGGTTACTTATGGAGTAGAACTTACAAACTCTGGAACAGTCGGACGTAATCCTGATATGCAGTATCAGTATTATGATGCAGATGTTTATATAACTGATGAATTGAATAATACGACAGCAAATGAAGCATATGTGAAGAACAGATATAAGGATACGGTATTCCTTCGTTATGTTCATTCTCAGCAGAACATCACAACCGGAAACTATGAGCTGGATATCAACCAGAGATCATCAGGGCTCTTGGAGGGCTGTGGTACTTATGGAGATCCATATATAATTAAAGATGCGCTTCAGCTTACTTCATTGGCTGCTTACATTCAAAGTGCAGGTAGTGTATCAAAGTTTCAGGCAGTGTTCAATTCTAAGGTTATAGAGGATCAGTCTCAGACAGAGGCTAGCTATCATGTACAGAAAGGGGCTACAGGTGATGCAGCCGGAACAGATGATGTATATACATGGGGAAGTGGAACATGGACATCTGGGGCAGCAAAGACCATAGATAAAGACATAGCAACGAAGTACCTTTTAAATGCATACTATAAGATTAATACGGATATTACGTTATCTGCAGAGAAATTCAGTGGACTTGGTACATCGACAGAGCCATTCAGTGGAGTAATAGTTGGAGATAGTCTGGCGGTTACGATATCTTTTAAAGAAACGAATGCAAATAAAGACAGCTTTGCCGGACTGATAGCATATAGCCGTGGAAGCGTTGTAAAAGATCTGACAGTAGATTTTACGAATGCGACGATCACTATGCAGGCTGATAAATTGCCTGGTATAGAAAAGAATCCGTTCTTTGGTGGTGTGGTTGGTTACTGCATGGGTGGAGATACCATCATTGATCATGTATCGGTAAACTATGGATCAGGCTCGGTGGCATTTGTAGGAACATATGATTATATGGTCGCAGCAGGCGGTTATGTCGGTCTGGTGGGTGGAGCAACACACGTGACGGAAGACTCCGATTATGAGAAGACCGGAGGCGGTGTGGTATTCCGCAATATGTCCGGCACGACAAATACATTTGCAGTATCCTGTGCGGATGCAGCTAAGAAAAATAAAATAGTGAATCTGACAAAGGCAGATGGTACAGCAGATGGCAAGACAACAACTGACGGTGGCAATTATTTCTACCGCAACCCATATGTTGGACGAGTGTTAGATGGATATGCCTGTGCAGAGGGCTGTACCGTGGATAACACTGACAAGAATTATACGATCCCGACATTAACAAAGAACGCGAATGCTCTTCAGGTGACAGATAATGGCACCAATCTTAATGTTACAGTAACCTCTGCCCAGGGATTATGGCTCTTATCGGCAATAGTGAACAGCGGTGCAGGTGCTATGGATTCTTCTGGGAAATATGCGGATGTTGATAATAAATTGGTCGATGCATACCAGTATGGTAAACCTCGTACTGCATCCTATGAAGGAATCGGAACAGCCGAAGGAGATGCGTCTGCAAAGCTTGCGGATGAGGCATATTGGGGTGGAAATGCAAGTGTTGCCGGTAGTGATGCAGCGAAGAACAGGGTTTCTTATCTGGTAAAGAACTACACAACAGGAACTGCGGCAGCAAGGCTTGCAGGAAAGAGTGGCGCTGAAATCAATATTCCGGTCAACCTTACATTTGACGCTGAGAATGTTGATATGACAAGCTATGGCAATGGCTTCCGTGGAATCGGAGGAAGTTATGGGGAGAACAAAAATGTATGGAGTAGTGATTGCAGTATTAAAAAGGTTTATCGTCGAAATATACTGGTTAAAAGCATCAATGCTCATAGGACTACTGCCACAACCATAAAATTAAAAATAAATCAGAATGATTATAATGCTGAATATAAAGATGGTTCCTGGATAAATCAGGGAGCAGGTTTGTTTGTTGATTTTCATTTTACAGAATCATGTGAGGTAAAGTATCTCAATATATCTGGGAATGTTAAGGCTGGATTGTTTGATAGGAATAATCTGGTGTATACGACAACAAGAAATCCGGATACAAAAACCGGTGTGGGCAGTTTTGCTGCAAGAACTGCGAATTCTAAGGGGAAAGTAACATTTGATCAATTTAAACTTGAAGATATGGATGTGTATGGCGGGTACATGACCGGAGGTGCGATAGGATTTATTGATGGCTGGAATACCACAAATGCAAGAAATATCTGTTTCAAGAACTGGTCAACAAAAAATGTAAATGTATTGAAGTGGGTTGAAAATGATGGCAGTGCGGGAGGTCTTGTAGGTTGGAATATTGGCTATGGTAGTCTGGAAATAGGAGGTGTTGGAACAGAAGACATAGTTAAGAATCTTAAAGTTACTACGATTTCAGATAAATATCAATATGCTGCTGCGGGAGGCCTTGTAGGGGCTTGTGATTACTCAAGTGTAAGTATCAATAATGTCAATGTAGATAACTTGACAGTTACCGGAACATGGCTTAGGGATGCAGGCGGATTGATTGCAGGCGGCAGAAATGGTAACGGTAAATCTGTTACTGTAACTGCTTGCAGGATGAGTAATATTACTGTAATGAACAATCAGAGCAACACAAACGAGCGATGCACAGGAGGAATAATAGGATACCATAATACTAAATTGGCTATTTCAGATGTAAAGCTGGATAAGAAATCTGCCATCAGTGGTCGTCAGTATACTGGTGGTTTTGTAGGATATTCCGGAGGGCATGTTGAAATCGAAGATTGCCAAATAGAAGAAACTGACATTTATAGTAGTTCGAATAACTGGGTTGGTGGACTTATTGGCTGTTTTTTTGCTAAAGATACTGCTGTAATAAAAAACTGTCAGGAAAAAGATGTTAATATTCTTGGCCGATATGTAGGTGGCTTAACAGGTTCAAATAGAGGAAACATACAGGCATCAAACATGGAATTTATCGGGATAAGGGTAGTTACAAAATATGCAGATGCTTCAAATTCCGCTGGCCTGCTGACCGGTTACACAGAAGCGAATAATAACGTTGTTGTCAGTGGATATAATATTTTGGCTTCTTCTTGTAAGGTTGGATATGCAAAAGTAAGTGATGTGGAATCTTTAACGCCTACCGTCAAATTTGAACTCAAACCTAAAACAGGATTATGGGTAGGAGATAATCGAGCAACTAGCAAAATTACTCTTGTCGCAGTCTCAACAGATGGAGTCATCTTTCCGCAGAAGGACATCGGGACAGATAAGGGTACTTCAAATATAGTATACGCAGATGCTCCGGCTGATACTTCATATAAGCCGTCAGAAACTACAGGCAAACCATACACATCCGCAAACCCATGGATGGATGTCAACCCGAAGAGTGATGTATTATTTGCAGATGGAACGGTTATGACTGGTAATGCAGTTGGAACAGGAACTGCCGTTTCTATATTAAAAGAACTTAATTCAAGTTCTCCGGCTGCAGATTACTATTGGAATCTGACAGATAATAAGACGGAGCTTATGAAGTTCCTTGACCCAAATAGTGACACTTACCTCACAACTTACAAAGCGGAGGAGAGCGCAACCACGACAGTGAGTGAGACTGTGGACTTTCCGGTGCTTGTTGTGAATAATACCGGTGATGTAGATACGACCATCTGGAATTATATTGCCGCCATGACGAATGTCAACGCGGGGACAACGGCGAAATCACAGGTGAAGAATGTAACTGCGAAGACCTATCAGTGGAAGGATAGCAGCTTTGCTCTGCAGACAAAGGCGAGCCTGAGTGTGAGTACAGCAAAGAAGATATCCATCACTCCGAATGCATACGATAACCAGAATAGTCAGTTTACATTGCTGGATGTGACCTATGCAGATCCGACAGACAGTAAGAAGACACATGTATTCCATTTGTATATTCCGGTGCTGGTGAAGAAAGTTCTTTATATTGATTTTGACGCCAAGTTCCTTGCGGGAACGGATTACTGTGCGGCTGATTATCCTGCAAAAGGGCAGGAAGGACATTATGCGACAGCAGGATTTGGTGAACCGTTAACTGCATATATGGAATACAATTATGACAAGGATACAGATTGGCAGTCCATGCTTGATAATGGAGAGAATCTGTTGTGGTATTATGATAAGCAGCTGAATCTCGCAGAGGGAAGCTCGGCAGATGTCGGAACATTACTTCCTGCAGGCACGAAGCTTACACTTGTTGACAGACAGACCACTCAGTATTATACCTATACGACAGGTGCCGATGAAGATGTACACAGCTTTGATCTTAGCAAGCTGACAGCACCGGATGGAAGTTCCACATTCAGTCCGGTTTATATCTGTGATCTGCTTGGTCTGAAGGCGGAACTGGCAGGTACAGGAGATGCCGATTCTACATATTATGTTGTAGAATCAGATAAGACAAAAGCTACGATCCGTATCGGAGACACCTACTATCGTAAAGCAGAGGATAAGGATACCGGTACGAAATATAAGATAACAGATGACAGTGATCTTACAGAAAAAGGCTGCAGTGAGAGCTATTATCTGACTGTCCAGATACCTGAGACAAAGAACGTATCCGTTATAAACAACAGACTGAATTATGCGGCGGTCACTCGTAAGGATGGAGCGCTTCCGGCAGCAATCAAGTCAGATTCAAAGAAGTCAGGATCAAGTTATGTGATATACAATGGCGTACAGCAGACTCTTACAGTATCAACAAACCGTGTTCACAGCGGAAGTGATATGGCTGATACAGTCATGGAAAATGGAGACGGAATAAAGATAAAGCTGGATAGCAAACTGAAACTGACAGAAGCCGGAAAAGGCAGGTTTGATAAACTTGGACCATCAGAGTTCTATCACCAATTTGATATAGGTCTCAAAGAATATATTCAGAATTCCAGCGGATCAGAGACAATTATCGGTACAGAGAATGTAAAGTATGTATATATTGTATCGAAAGGAAATAAGACTATCTACACTGTGAGCGGTTCAATTCAGAACGCTGCAGCTTTAGAGAATTTGTCAATACAGTATGGTAGTGCAGAACTGAAGAAGGAACTTGACACAGCAGTGGATGATGCTTCGGCAGTGACGGTTACAGCGGAGGTTGTGCTCACATATGATACAGCCGATAAATTCCCTGTAAGAAATACATCAGATGGCTCAGATGTGAGCGGTATTTCGCCCGTATTGACCTCGCGCATTGCTAATACTGGAACTCAGCTGCCTATTGCAACAGGTGGCAATAAAGTGACTAAGGATGATACAAAGCGGTATTACACTGCGAATCAGACCAAAGCGATGCTTACATATACTACAGTTGATGAGACTGGTGTGGGTGATACAACACAGCAGCTTGGAATAAATCCAAGTGATGAGGATAATGTGGTTGATATGATCTGCACGAGAGCAGATTACGATTATACTAATGTGGATGCCGAGATTCTTGGCAGAGCAAAGACTATCAGCTATAAGCTTGAACTATTCCAGAAAGATGCAAGTGGAGCTTATGACGAGAGCAAGCCTTTGACAATCGGAACGTATATGCAGGATGGCGGTATAATAAAGGGTGATGCAGGAAACGAGCAGAAAATTGCTGCGAGTGGCAATTATTGTACATGGACAGAAAATTTCAGCCCGGCTGCGGAAAAGCATCAGTTTACACGCATCAGATTCGCGCCGATCACAGGTGAAGAATTTGAGAAGGCGGGATACACATACTCAAATTACAGAGTGCGCCTTACAGTGGTATTGGTAGATGAAAAAGGTGCCGAGATTCCGGGTACAAAGACATCAGATTATATTATATATACCAATGCGCGTATATATCAGGATTTGATTGAACAATAGACCTGATCAAAAGAGCAGAAAAGAATAGAAAAGAGGTGACAATTGATGCCTGGAAAAGAAAACCGAGATGAAATGACTCCTGAGGAATGCCGTCAGGATGCTGAAAACAGGAAGAAAAAACTAAAAAGTCAGTGGATCATATTCCTGAGAGTTGGTGTGATTGCGGTAGTTGCTGTTATAGCTGTTGTAGTTGGAAGTATTGCGTGGTTTATGTCAAACAACAAGGTTGGTGGAACAGGTACATCGATCCAGGCATCAGGTGGTGAGTATGATATTGCTGCCGTTGGCGAGGATGTCCAAAGTACAAAAGGACAATATGATGAATTGCTTGATTCTGAGCCAGGAGAACCGACTACAGTTGAGGCGCAGTCCTATATAGCTACTAATGACAACAAGCCATCCATTACATGGGCGATCACCGAAGGCACTAATATGAAAAATATGCAAAACACAGAGTCAGGTCTTGAACCAGGCTCGTGTGGCAGCATGACATTCTATATTATCCCACATAAGAGTGGGCAGCTTGATGTGAAGCTGGATCTGACACTTACAGGTTATACATATAAAGGTGATAAAGAACCGGTGAGCTCAGATGATATAACTAAGATAGGCCCTAAGGTGCAGCAATTGTTAGAAGGACATATTCTGTTGTTTGCGGGATATGATAAGAGCAGGAATGCTTATAGTGGATGGATATCTGATGATGCAGATGCATGGTCGCTCAGCCTTGACGATAAAAATAGTATCACTCTTTCAAGGGATGGTTCAGGTGATATAATCTGGTCTGCAGAAAAAATTGAAAAAGATAAGGCTTATCCCGTGACAATATACTGGATATGGCCTGAGATATTGGAGTCATATCTGAAAAAAGCGGATAATATAAGCAGGCATCCATCTTTGTTTCCAAATGATTCAAGTGCTGAAAATGCGGATGATCCGGGTGCGTTGCCTGTCGGTTTATATGCCACAATGTGCAAAACCGGTTCTGGCTCAACGTTTAACAGATATTTCAGATGGGAAAATGAAGCGGCATTTGAGAAGAGTGTGACATCTAAAAAACTTGCAAATATGCGTGAGAACATGAATCCGGCTATATATGGAGAGATGTCTGCTTATTACAATCTGGCAGATCAGTATCTGGGAGAGAATGTCAGGTATGTGAAGCTGAAGCTGGAGACAAGATAGTGTAGATCGTGTGGGTAAAGAAGTTGTATGCCCTGTATAGAAGGGGAAGCATCACTGCGTGTTACATATGACAAAAAGGAGGTGCCGGCTATATGAAAAAAGCAGATAAAAAGAAGTGGTCAACAAAGAAAACCTGGGCTGTGACAGCTATAGCCATGGCGTTGCTGGCGCTTCTTATAGTACCGGTTTTTGGATGGATGTATATGGAAAGAAGTATGGAGACAATGACGAAGATCAATATTCCATATGCACTGAAGCTTGGAGCCGGGAATACCAGACCTATACAGGAACTGGAACTCAGCAATATTGATGTGTCAGGTGAACAGAAGTATAAGGATATTGTATTCTGTGTGTACAGCAGTCAGGAGAACAGAGAATATGATCTGCAGCTGGCTCACACCAGCAATATTGGATTTACATACAATATTTACCATGCATCTAAGGATGAGAATGGATCTGTTAATTATCTGAAAGAGAACTATAGTCAGGGGGCTGATTTAAAAGGCAGCTATCTGAATAAACAAGACGGCAGCAAGTATGCTACAGACAGATTCCATAGAACAACATATGACTCCTATAACAGTGTACAGATATCGGCGGAGCCGCTTTATTGGAAGACTACAGAGAAACAGACTCTTAATAAAACAACCAGTAAAATTACTAGAATAGATGAAGATACATATTATGTGGACTATTACATTCTGCGTATATCATGGGATGATACAGTACAGAACAACAAGGAGACTGACATGATATATATTATGGCAAAATAATGATTCATAAGGAGGTGAGCCACCACAGGTCATGGATACAAATGAAAAAACAACCAATACAAAGTCACTGCGGCGCAGGCTCACGATAAGTATTTTGGTGGTTATTATCACGCTGTGTGCCGTTGTTTCAGCAACCTATGCATGGTATATTTATAACACCAGCCGTCACACCACGGATGTGCGCATGGCGGCTG
>CAKQQK010000072.1:0-15847 GCA_934270935.1 uncultured Coprococcus sp.
GTCTGACATGGTGCCTGACCCCTTTGTCTGACGATGGTGCCTGACCCCTTTGTCTGACATGGTGCCTGACCCCTTTGTCTGACATGGTGCCTGACCCCTTGCAGACGACGGTGTCTGGCCCCTTTGTCTGACGATGGTGCCTGACCCCTTTGTCAGACGATGGTGCCTGACCCCTTCGTCCGGATGTCTTACAGTCTGCGTCCCAGCTCCCAGAATGCCACAGCGCTGGCAGCCGCCACGTTGAGTGAATCCACACCGTGGTACATCGGTATCTTAACCGTATAATCGCTCATCTCTATAGTAGATACGCCAAGGCCGTCTCCCTCTGTTCCAAGGACAATGGCCAGCTTCTCCTCACGTTTCAATCTGTCATCGCAAATATCCACTGTATCATTTCTGAGGGCCATTGATGCGATTTTAAACCCCATACTGCCAAGTTTACACATACCAGACTCTGGCCATGCAGGAATATTCGTATTTTTCTCCCCCAAAGTCTCCCGGGTTATGTATGTCCAGGGTATTTGAAAGACTGTTCCCATACTGACTCTTGCAGCTCGTCTGTAAAGCGGATCACTGCATCCACTGGTGAGCAGCACCGCATCCATGCCAAGAGCTGCCGCCGACCTGAATATCGCTCCCACATTTGTAGGATTCATCACATCTTCCAAGACTGCAATTCTCTTCGCATCTTTGCACAGATGCTCCACTGACTGCAGCGTTCTCCGCCGCATCACACAGAGCATCCCCCGGGTCAGCGCAAATCCTGTAAGCTTCGTAAGCACATCAAATTCCGCCGTATATACAGGCACATCCGCACACCTTTTTATGACTTCCGCGCCAGCTCCACCTATCTGCTTCTTCTCTATGAGAATAGACTCAGGTTCGTATCCGGCATCAAGTGCACGCATGATAACATTTGGACTCTCCGCAATGAAAACTCCCGCGTCCGGCTCATATGCATGCGCCAGCTGATTCTCTGACATCCTCGCATACATATCCAGCGCCGGAGCCGAAAAATCTGTGATCTCAATAATCTCTCCCATACACATCTCCTGTTTTCACAGTCACTATACCTCAGCCAATGCATTCTCAAGATCAGCAATAATGTCATTCACATTCTCTATGCCTACGGACAGACGCACCAGATCAGGGCTCACGCCTGCAGCCAGGAGCTCCTCGTCGTTCATCTGTCTGTGGGTTGCCGATGCGGGATGAAGTACACAGGTGTGCGCATCTGCCACATGCGTCGCTATCATGGCAACCTTAAGACCCTTCATGAATTTCTCTGCGGCACTTCTGCCACCCTTCACGCCAAATGACACAACTCCACATGTTCCATCAGGCATATACTTCTGCGCACGCTCGTAATATTTGTTGCTGGCAAGTCCCGGATAATTAACCCACGCAACTTTCTCATGCTTCTCGAGGAACTGTGCAACAGCCATGGCATTCTCGCAGTGTCTAGGCATACGCACGTGCAGCGACTCAAGCCCCAGGTTCAACATATATGAATTCATCGGTGCAGGGATAGGTCCGAGATCTCTCATAAGCTGCGCAACGATCTTGTTGATATAGGCTCCGCCCATTCCAAACTTCTCCGCATATACAACTCCGTGATAGGAATCATCCGGCGTTGTAAGACCAGGGAACTTGTCAGCATGAGCCATCCAGTCAAATTTTCCAGAATCAACGATCACTCCGCCCACTGTTGCGTCATGGCCGTCCATGTATTTTGTTGTTGAATGTGTCACAATATCAGCTCCCCATTCTATAGGCCTGCAGTTGATAGGTGTGGCAAATGTATTGTCAACAATAAGTGGAACACCGTGTGCATGTGCAGCATTTGCAAATCTCTCTATGTCAAATACTATAAGAGCCGGATTGGCTATTGTCTCTCCAAATACAGCCTTTGTATTCGGCTTAAATGCAGCTTCAAGCTCATCATCAGAGCAGTCAGGATCGACAAATGTGAATTCAACCCCCATTCTCTTCATGGTAACTGCAAACAGATTGTAGCTTCCTCCATATATCGTTGACGATGCTATTACATGATCTCCGGCACCTGCGATGTTGAATACTGAAAAGAATGTTGCTGCCTGACCTGATGATGTGAGAACAGCGGCAGAGCCTCCTTCAAGAGCACATATCTTTGCTGCAACATAATCATTTGTAGGATTTGCAAGTCTGGTGTAGAAATATCCACTCTCCTCCAGGTCAAACAATTTTCCCATATCCTCACTTGTGTCATACTTGAATGTCGTGCTCTGCACGATAGGTATCATCCTTGACTCCCCATTTTTTGGCTGGTAGCCAGCCTGAATACACATTGTTTCTCTTTCCATTTTCTTTACTCCTTCCAATTGATAATCACCCCATCAAAGCATTTTTCAAATGATGGAGCTGGCACTTTTTTTACATAAAACAGGGCGCAACCCGTGCGCCCACTGTTTAATATATTATTTTATATATGTCTAGTAGCGCTCAGTAACTTTGCGCTCTACACTCTCGTTATTCAGCAAGAACATATATCTGCCGTTGAGCAGCCGGATATTCTGTTCCGGAACAGATATGTCTACATTGATAGCATTCTTCACCGACACATTCAAGTCGGCATTGCTGCTTGAAAGTGTACCTATATCATACCTGCTTCCTATCGCAAAGCAAGCCTCTCCCTGAGTCATGATTCTTGAATTGGCATCTGATATACATACGTCAGCAGGTCCATGATCTGATCCGATAGCTATGCAGGAGTTACCCTTCAAATTCATATCGACATGAGTTTTACCGATATCAACTATGCAGCCATCACCGTCCAGGGTTCCCATGGCCACATATCGGTCGCCAGATCCACGGATGGCTATAGATGTATCCCTGACAGAAATGTCTGCATGCCCCTCAACAGAACCTATTGCCACTCCATTTGCAGCCTCATACGATATGTCAATATCGCCCTTGACTATGTTCATCTTCACCGGGCTATGTATGCATCCTATGGCCACTCCGTTCTCCCCATTGAGATATAGATCATAACGGCCTTTCTCTATACGGATATCTCCGCCATAGCCAGATCCTATGGCCACTCCATTTACACCATTCGCTTCTATATTTATAACACCATCCTGCCTGAACCTGATAATACCATGCTTTGAAGCGACATCGTTTCCTATACCATAATACCTGTTGCTATGTACCTGAATGTGCATATCACCCTCGCCTATGAATGTCACCCTCGACGACTCCGGAATACGTATGCCACCCACTCTGCATGAATTTTTGCCTTCCAATACTATGTAGAGATCTGTGTTCTCTCCGCAATCTATACAAGGCTTATCCCTGTCACTTGAAAAGCTTGCATTCTGCATAACTATGGTTCCCGTGAATCCATCCTTTACTCTGAGACTGATATCTGACTGGAATCCATTTGCGCCCACGATTCGAACGTTGTTGTCACCTCCAGCCTTAGGCGCAACCACAATCTCTCTGTAACTGTCACTTTCCAGCTTCACAAGCGATACACTCCGCTCGTACTCCATGACAAATACCCTGCCATTTTCAGCGCTGTCCTCAATATGGTTGTACTGGATTATCTCATTCACAACCTGAGGCGATATGAGCTGTACCACCTCAGCATTCGGATGTGCTGTGTAGTAACCCTGAATCAGATCTGAGCCGAGCTGAATCACTGTTTTCATCTCCTTGGCTGTCTCAACGCCCTCCGCCAGAGCTTTTATTCCATTGTCTCTTGTGAATTCTATTATATCTTTCACAAAATGCTGCCTGTGAGGATCCGAATCTATTCCCGAGAGCAGCATCCTGTCTATCTTGACATACTCCGGCATATATCTGAGGAGATTGTTGACATTTGAATAGCCTGAGCCATAATCATCTATGGCAATCTCCATTCCATTTCCCCTAAGGAAAGCCTTAAGTTCTTCAAGTTCATTGTCAGACAGCTCGTCGCCCTCAGTAAACTCGACAACTATGCCAGCGCACTGAAGTGTCTTCACTTTTTTCAGAAATTCCTGTCTGTCCTTCGGGTTCAACATATGTCCCGGCATACTGTTGATGAACACCTTCTTGCCCTTAAACATCTCTGGGTTTGATGCCACAATCTCGACCACATTGAATAACGTATACTTCTCGACATCGTAAAGACGGCCAAGTCTCTCTGCACTCTCAAGTACTTCAGGCGGCGACATACGCACCGGCTCCACAACTCTCATGAGAGCTTCATATGCAAATATAGTTCCTGTATGTGCACTTACAATAGGCTGAAAATGATAGGTGAACAGATTCTTGTCAAGCACCGCTGCAACCATCTCATCTCTCTCTATATCCTTGTTCGTAAGTTCTGCTTTATGCCTGCCTTTATTTGCATTCTTGTCTTTTATCTTATTCTTCTGGTTTACCGCATCATTTATAAGCTGCTCAAGTTCAGTATTCGATTTAACTCTGCCCTTCCTACAGCCGTAATAAATTCCAATCTCTATATCATTGCTGTTACTAGTATCGATCTCCTCAAGTTTTTTCTTGAGTTCAGCCACAATACCTTCTCCCCGGTTGTCATCTTCGGAATCCACAGTTGTGGCGATCACAAACTCATCATTGCCCATTCTCATCGCTATCTCTGATTGGGTCATGATTTCATTTATTGATTGGGCCACATAGCCTATCACCTTGTCGCCCTCGGTTCTTCCATATGTATTATTTATCTGACGAGTTCCCTTGAGATCTATCGCCAGCACCAGAATATCCTTATCTTTTTCTTTTGCGCCAGACACCATCTCATTCATCCGGCTCATAAATCCTCTATAATTGTAAAGTCCTGTGAGGCCATCTCTTATCTGCTCAGCCTCCAGCCTTTTGAGCACCGCCGTAAGTCCCTCATGTCTTGCAAATGACTCCAAATCCCTGGACACCGTCTTTATCCATGATCTGTACACATCTTCATACACCCTTGGCTCTTCTCCATAATTCACCACCGCATATCCAAAGCTTCTGTCCTGGAAAAACAACGGCGAAAATATGTATGCCGTAGGATAGTCTCTGTCCATAGACAGTTCAGGAAGCAAAATCTCAGAATCGAACACATCATCATAACTGATATGTGATTCTTCTTCTTCGGCCCCACACTTGATTATCCTGTACACCTGATCTGTATACCCATTTCTAAGAGCCTCATCGCCAGTCATGATCTCCGGATTCCTCCAATAATCATTCAGACACAGATGGAATCCTGTAAATGGTCTGATCTGATATACATATTCGAATACAGTCTCAAAGAATGACTTCACATCTGTCTGTGCAACAAGGTCGTCCATAATATTGTTAAAGCAGGAATAGAAGCTTGTGGCTGACAGATCTGTAGCCCACTTCTCTCTCCTGAGCCTTACAGTCTCTTTCTCCCAGCCTTTGCATCCACAGGTTCCGCCTATGTACAGATCTACATTCGTCTTAAACTCCGGAACGCTCTGACCTTTCAGTTGTGCATCTATATATTCCACGCAATACTTTCCGCAATCCTCCGCAGGTATATCTGCAGATGTGATCGGCACCGGGCTGTTTCTTCCGTCCTCTATTGAATCGTATCCAACCACAGCGATATCCTCCGGAACCTTTATGCCATATTTGTCAAATGCTGTGCAGACTCCTATAGCCATACAATCATTGGCACACACTATCGCTTCTGGAAGATGATCCCTGTCCTTGACCAGCTCATCCACCATGTAATCTCCGCTGTCATACCAATAGGTTCCATAATATATCATATCGTCAGTAACAGGAAGTCCATGGGCTTTCATGCTGTCAACATATCCAGCCAGTCTCTGCTTGGAATGTACATGTCCCTTTAGGCCGTTCAGGAAGTATATGTTCTTATATCCGTGCACATCTATGAGATGGTCGACCAGCTTTACTATAGGAGTATAGTGATCCATCATGATAGTAGGAAACAGCTTGTTTTCCTTATCGACAACCACAACCAATCCGTTAGGGAATTCTGATTGAAGCCTTTTCTCCAGTTTCTCCACAACGCCCGGAGTCTGCAGTGTATCCTGACACATAACCACCGCATCAAAAAGGTCAAAATTAATAAGGTTGTAGATATTCGAATCTCCAACCTCACGGTAAGACGAATCCTGATACTTCAAAAACATGGAAAATACGCATACGTCATAGTTCTTCTCGTATGCTTTCTTCATAAAACCATGCATGAAATGATTCTGTGTATCTTCTTCTACCTGTGCAGTAATAACGCAAATCCGCTTTCTGTTCTTCATACCATCATCCCCATCTACCCCATTACAATATGGGGGCTTATTGCACCAAGTATACCATATTTGTGCAATAAATGAAATACGGATTATGCATTTTGACGCTCATCAAAATTTTTTCATAATAAATATGCATTATCGCTATTTATTTTTGTGCACTTTGTGTATAAGTAATTATGAATACCCTTTTTTCTATTCGCAGTTTTGAAATCTCTGTGCAATCAAAGCAGCCGTCGGGGTTGTTGCAAGTCCGCCTCCCGCCGTCTCTTTCAGAGATTCAGGCATTGCATTTCCAATTCTTCGCATGGCATCTATCACCTCGTCAACAGGGATGGCACTGACAATGCCGGCCATAGCCATCTGTGCAGCCGTAACTGCATTCACGGCGCCAGCCACATTTCTCTTCACGCAAGGGACTTCCACAAGGCCGCAGACCGGATCGCACGCAAGCCCCAGCATATTTTTGAGCGCAAGAGCTGCGCCATGAGCAATATTCTCCACCGTTCCGCCCTGCAGACTCACAAGTCCTGCTGCTGCCATGGCACTTGCAGATCCTATCTCTGCCTGGCATCCACCTGATGCGCCGGCTATTGATGCGTTTTCTGCTATGACAGCCCCAACTCCCGCCGACACATACATTGCATGTATCATCTGCTCATCAGTAAACCCCATCTTTTCCTGAGCGGTCAGAAACACAGCCGGGATCACACCACATGAACCGGCTGTCGGTGCAGCAACTATCCTGCGCATGCAGGCATTTGACTCCCCCATCTTGACCGCTTTTTCCATCACTGATCCGATGAAATCTCCGCATATGTTACGTCCGCTTTCATTGTAAATATGCAGCTTTTCACCATCGCCTCCGGCCAGCCCCGATGCTGATCTGAGCCTGGCATTATAGCTCTTATCTGCATCTTTCATTGCCTGATACATATTTGCCATATTCGTCCAGGACTCATCAGAAGACGCCGCCCGCTCATCCATATCAGCCCTCTGAACAACCTCCCAGAATTCCATATTTTCTTCATTACATATATCGATAATATCCTGTATAGAATGATACATACTTTTCCATCTCCTATTCTCTCACAAAACAATGGGGTCACAACAATGGGGTCAGGCACCTTCTTTTTTCTTGTCTATTTCTCTTCTTTTTCTAAGGGGTCTGACCCCAATTCTACAATGGGATCAAGCACCTTGGCCAACAATGGGGTCAGGCACCTTCTTTTTTCTTGTTTATTTCTTTTCTTTTTTCTAAGGGGTCTGACCCCATCGGTCTCTCAAAGTCCAAGATAAGTCACTTTATTCACACCTTCTACCTTCTTCAACCATTCTATCCCTTCAATTGGAACTTCCTGGTCGCACTCAATAACCATAACAGCTTCGCCTCCCCGACTTGCGCGGTACAGCTGCATGGTCGCAATATTGACACTCTTGTGAGCAAGCATAGATGTGACCTCCGATACATGTCCAGGCTGATCCTGATTGTGGACAACCAGAGTTGGATGATCTCCGGAAAAGTTTGTCTCTATACCATCTATCTCTGCTATGTTTATTCTCGATCCGCCCAGAGACTGGCCTATAATCTCAAGGGTCCGTCCTGATACCCCCGTCAAAAAAAGCTGTGCCGTATTTGGGTGAGCCTCTTTTAACAAAGCCTCACCAAATTCAACCTCGATGCCATCTCTTTCAGCAATCTCCAAAGCTTCTGGAATGCGTATGTCATCCGTCTTCATCCCCAGGAGTCCCGCCACCAGAGCCTTTCTGGTTCCATGACCTTTTCCCGTCGTGAGAAATGATCCATAAAGTAATATCTTTACAGAGGCCAATTCTTCACCTAGCAGTCTTCTGCTTATATACCCTATCTTAACCGCTCCAGCTGTATGCGAACTGGATGGGCCAACCATAACCGGCCCCATGATATCAAATATATTCATACGTGTATTCTCCTTAATATTTCTTCTCTATATTCATGATTATAGCCTATTTCACAAATAATTTGTGTTTACCTTATTAGTTTTTTGACGTCAAAGTCTTGCATTATTTTGTTGTTTATTTGCATTTTAATCTTGTATACATTTTGTATACTTTTTACAATCATGTAGACTTATTTTTATATAAATGTTACAATACCCTTGAAGCAAATAATTCTTATGGGTACGCCCATCTACAATTTACAAAGGAAGGTGAATACTATAGCAAGAAAAACAAGAGAATGGTTTTCAGGAGCAACATATCATCTAATGGAACGAGGTGTCAGGCGCAATACAATTTTCCAAGATGATATTGACTACAAGTATTTTTTAAAAATTTTGAGAAAATGTGCAGAAAAAAACGAATGCTCCATTCATGCATATTGCCTAATGTCAAATCATTTCCATCTGCTTTTAGAAACAGGAAATATTAAGATTTCTGATTTTATGAGAGACTTAGCAAGCAAATACGCTATTTATTATAATCGAAAATATGAACTAAAAGGTCACGTCTTTGAGGGAAGATATAAATCATGTCTGATAACCACCGATGAGTATTTTCTGCAGACAAGCAGATATATACATCTCAATCCAGTCAAAGCGAACATAGTAAAAAAGCCATCCGACTATAGATGGAGCTCTTATAATTACATCTTTAAAAGCACCGACGACCCCATTATGAAACATCAAAAAACACTAAATTATTTCAAACCTCATAAATATTCTGGTTATCGAAACTTCGTAGAAGGATCCCTCAAAAACCACCAAGATATAGAACTTAAAATTATGAAAGCTATTGGTGAAAACGAAGCATAACTCCATAAATTGCACATCATACAACAAATCACCAAAATCAAAAATTGTAAAGTAATTAAGGGGTCAGGCCCCTGTGCACAAACGGTAAAGTGCCTGACCCCTTTGTAACCATATGACCCATTGTGGAGTTACTGTGATTCACTTTATGGTGATCATATACTTTCTATATTGCTTTTAATATATATAATCTTGAGTCATAGTCACCACATGGCATATCATCTCCAACTATCTCACCCGCAGATGTATCACTGGTGATAAGTCCGATATTCATCAGTTCATCACCGTAACACGAAGGTCCAACGATAATATTAAATGTGTCATTATTTTCTTCGTTTTCATCTGAATTTTTCTCATATATCAACTGTCCATCCGGAGTCTTACTAACTGTAAGTGCCTGACCCCCTAGTACACTGCAGCTGTAAAATGCCTCTGGATCAAGTCCATGAAGTTTCATCCTTGTAAAGCATTTGTTCGGTGTATACAGTGTCCTGAACCACGCGACGATGGCAGTCTTCTTATCCTCTGACACAACCATCCAGCCACACTCCTCATCGTCAAATGGGCTTGCAAGTCTGTAGAACGTTCCGTACTGGATCACCTCTCGGTATGCCTTCATGAACTTGACCTGCTCCTTGACTTCCTCTATCTCCTCTGCTGTGAGTTTGTTCAGATCTAGTTCATATCCAAATGTTCCGAAGTATGCAGCATTTGCACGAGTCTTAAGCGGCGCCTCTCGTCTTGTCTGATGATTTGGCACAACGGACACGTGACTTCCCATACTGCTGATCGGGTAACACATAGATGTTCCATACTGAATCTTGACTCTCTCTATGGCATCTGTGTCATCGCTTGTCCATCCCTGTGGCGCATAGTAAAGAATACCCGGATCGAAACGTCCGCCGCCGCTGGCGCATGACTCAAAAAGTACATGTGGAAATGCGCTTGTGAGTCTCTCGTACAGATCGTACACTCCAAGTATATATCTGTGGAACACCTCGCCCTGTCTGTCAGCAGGAAGTGCTGCGCTGTAGCACTCTGTGATACTTCTATTCATATCCCACTTAACATATGAGACCTTTGCCGTGCTGAGTATCTTTGCCATCATCTCATATATCCTGTCAACGACCTCTTTTCTGGAGAAATCCAAGACGTACTGGAATCTTCCATGTGAGTCGTGTCTTCCTGGAACTGACAGTATCCAGTCTGGATGCTCTCTGTAAAGGTCTGAATCTTTATTTGTCATCTCAGGCTCAAACCACAGTCCGAACTTAAGCCCTACATTCTCTATATCCTCTGCGATTCCTGTGATTCCCTCCGGAAGTCTGTCTGGATTTGCCACCCAGTCTCCAAGTCCTGCATGGTCTGTGGTCCTGGCTCCAAACCAGCCATCATCAAGGACAAACAGCTCAACTCCGCACTCCTTTGCCTTCTGGGCGATGGCTATGAGCTTCTCTCTGGTGAAATCAAAATATGTAGCCTCCCAGTTATTGATAAGGATCGGTCTCGGCTTGTCTCTCCACTCGCCTCTTGCAAGTCTCTTCTGATACAGCTTGTGGAATGTCTGGCTCATCTTGTTGAGCCCCTGGTCTGAGTACGCAATGACTGCCTCAGGAGTCTGAAAATGCTCACCTGCATCAAGCTTCCAGTCAAATGTGTCAGGATTTATTCCGGCAAGAATTCGGGCTGTATTTCTCGTGTCAACCTCAGCCTGTATCTTGAAATTGCCGCTGTAGACAAGGCTTATTCCGATTGCCTCGCCCTGATTCTCGTCAGTTGTCTCTCTCTTTAACGCGATGAACGGATTATGCTCATGGGACGAATGACCACGGTTACTGCCTATGGACTGTACTCCCTGCTCAAGATCTCTAGTTATTATGTGGCGTTCTCTTGCCCATGCACCTGAAAGCTGCATCCACTGATAATCAGGATCTGGGAGATCCAGGCACATGCTGTATGCTGTGGTGAGATGCACCGCCTCGGCACCCTCATTTACAAACTCTGCGCTCTTCGCTATGACCGGCCTGTCGCTCCATATCGTATAGAGCATTCTCACCTTTATGCCTGTGAGTGAATCCTTCAATGTGATGATCAGAGTCTCTGCCTCATCATCATCCTCTGTGTATGTTGCTGGCAGCGCCTCAAGCTTTGGCTTACCTTTGCTTATCTCATGTGATACATATACAAAATTCGATATTCTGCTGCCATTTGACTGCAAAATCTCTACCATTGGAGTTCTATAGTCTGTGGTTCCGTACACAGGAAGTTCCTGTTTCACCGACTCGAGCGAAAACAGCCTGTCATCGTCATATACATACTGGAACATAGGTCTCTGAACAAGCTCCAACAAGTGTGAAAAGTCCGATCTATCCCTTACACCCTTGCCGTAATACAGATTTCCCAGATGTCCGTTTGGGAGCACTGTCATGATGTAACTTATCTCACCATTTGTGAGATGAAATGTCTGTGTTTTCTCGTGAAATATAATACCCATATGTATGTCTCCTTTTCTCCATTTATTTACATGCCCCAAACTGAGGGGTCAGGCACTTCCGTCCCATAGGGGGTCAGGCACTTTCACCTCATAGGGGGTCAGGCACTTTCATCCCTTAGGGGGTCAGGCACTTTCGTCCCATGGGGGGCAGGCACTTTCGTCCCTTAGGGGGTCAGGCACTTCTGCCCATAGGCCTTTCTATTAAGATAATTTTATTATTTGTAAAAATGATTTTATATGGGAAAAAGTTGAGAAAATATGGCTTGTATAACGTTTTGGTGCCAATATTTATATACCGAACTTACGACTATTATCCATTATTCCATATACTCAGTCGTCATTAACATTTAAACAAAGGGGCCTGACCCCTTTGCAATATGGCACTCTTTGCGACAAAGTGCCTGACCCATTTGCAATACTGACCCCTTTGCGACAAACTGCAAAAGGAGACGGAGGGGCCTGACCCCATCCGTCTCCTTTAACTAAACCGCATACACTACGGTCTCGTATGGTCTGAGTGTTCCATTGTAATCAATATAATTGCCAGCTAGTATATCCGATTTTTCCGGGATGGCATGGCTTACGGTCTCGCCTGTCATGTTGACGGCTACATATACCGACTTCTCAGCAGATGAATCTTGAACCGGCTTGCGCCTGTACACTATGATTCCGGTGCTGTCAGTTTCCACATCCTCCAGGTCTCCGTAGATGAGAGTCTGTGTGTACTCCGAGTGATTTCTGAGCTGTATCATCGCCTTATAAAAGTTAAGCACAGAATCCTTGTCAGCGCTCTCTAGTTCCACTGTCTGGCGTTCACACTGATTGTTGCATGCCAGCCATGGCTCATGCACTGAAAATCCGAAGTTCTTTTCGCTGTTCCACTGCATCGGAAGTCTTGACTGATCACGGCTCCTTATATTTACGGATTTCATCGCCTCAGTCTCACTGTATCCGGCATCAAGACATCTCGCATACTGTCCCTTGGAATTGATATCATCAAGTTCATCTATATTGTCAAAATGAGTGTTGATCATTCCAAGCTCCTGTCCCTGATATACAAATGGCGTACCCTTCAGGAAGAAGAACAGCGCGCCAAGCGCCTTTGCCATCTGCGTTCTGTATTCAGGTATATCACCGGCTGGGAAGTATTTGCCTATACTTCTAGGCTGATCGTGGTTTTCCAGGTAGTTTGCTGCCCATCCGACCTTTTTCACAAGTCTCTGGTTGGTGAACAACTTGTCCTTGAACTCATCTATCGTCCAGTCTCTCTGGTGCAGCCACAGATCGCCCGGATTAATATCTATATCTGTGTAGCTAAAGTCAAATATCATGGAGAAATGTCCATCTCTCCCAATATATCTGTCCAAATCCTCATTTGGAACTCCAGGAGTCTCTGCAACAGTCACAAAGTCTCCTCTGCCATATGTGTTGATTTTTAACTCGTGAAGAAACTCATCTATTCCCGGCCTGTTGAGACAGCATTTGCCAACATCGCATCTGCCGTCCTCGCCGTCTGACGGCATAGGCGGGAATGAGAGATCTTTCTTGATAAATGTTATGGCATCCATTCGAAATCCGGCAACTCCCTTGTCGAGCCACCAGTTCATCATGTCATAGAGCTCCTGTCTCATCTCATCACATTCCCAGTTGAGATCCGGCTGTTCCTTCGCAAATGAATGGAAATACCAGCTGCCGTCCTCAATCTGTGTCCATGTGCTTCCACCGAAGTTAGATCTGAGATCTGCAAGTCCATCTATGTTGTCCTTAAATATATAGTAATTTCTGTATTTGCTGTGTCTGTCCCGACATGCCTCCTGGAACCATCTGTGCTGGTCTGATGTGTGATTGATGACCATGTCCATGATGATCTTGATGCCATTTTCATTTGCACATCTTATAAGTTCATCCGCATCCTCTATGGTTCCAAACTCAGGATTCACATCGTAGTAATCTGATATGTCATATCCGTTGTCCTTCATCGGCGACTTGAAGAATGGACATATCCACACAGCGGTCACGCCAAGTTCTTTGAGGTACGGCAATTTCTCGGTTATTCCCTTCAGATCCCCTATGCCATCTCCGTTGCTGTCATAGAAGCTTCTAGGGTATATCTGGTAAAATACCGCCTCTTTCCACCATTTTCTGTCCATATTTTATGTTTATCCTTTCACAGCTCCGGCTGAAATTCCCTCGATGATATTCTTCTGAAGTATGATGAATATGATCACGATAGGGATGATGCAGAGAAGTACCGCAGGGAAGATGAGCTCCCAAGGATTTCCATACTGTCCTGACAGACTCTTAGCATAATATAAGCTCAGCGTGAGCGTCTTTTTGTCGTTATTTCCTATTACGAGGAATGGAAGAAGGTAATCGTTCCATATCCACACTGCGTTTGTGATGACAACTGTCATGGTCGTCGGCTTCAAGAGTGGCATTACCACGTATCTGTATATCTGGAATATATTTGCTCCATCGAGCATGGCTGCCTCCTCAAGTGACAGCGGGATACTCTTGATGAATCCTCTGTACAGCAGAACCGACATACTGATTCCAAATCCTCCATACATGAGGATCAGACCCGGTGTGTTCTTGAGTCCCAGCTTGTCCATCAGTGATACCAACGGGTACATAACTGACTGGAAAGGTATGAGCATGGCTGCTGTGTATGCTATGAAGAGTATATTTGCCACTTTAGAATCTGCCCTGGCAATTGCCCATGCGGCAAATGAAGATATGACCACGATAAGTGCCACAGCCGCAACTGTTATGAGTATTGTCTGAAGCAGGCTGCTGCCGAGATTTATCTGCTCAGCTGCATTCTTCAGATAGTCCAGATTCCATGACTTCGGGAGAGCTATTGGAGATGCTACTATCTCCTGCTGTCCCTTGAATGAATTGACGATCAGGAACCATATCGGGAATATGGTCACGATTGCCAATACAGCGAGTATAACCACTATGAGTGCTCTTTTGATCTTGCCTTTTACTCCCATTATGATTCAATCTCCTTTCTCTTAGTGATCATTACCTGAGCTATAGATATAACTGCAATGATAACAAAGAATATAACTGCCTGTGCCTGCGCCTCTCCGTATGCCGGAGGAGAACTCTCTCTTACTGTTTTCAGTATCATATAGGATATCATGGTCGTTCCGAAATTGCCCTCTGTCAGTGAAACGTTGAGGTCGAGCATCTTGAAGCTGTTTGCCAGTGACATGAAGAGAACTATCGTAAATGAAGGCATGAGAAGCGGAAGTGTGATTTTCCTGAAGCTTGTCCAGCCTGTAGCTCCATCTATTCTGGCAGCCTCATAAATATCATCTGAAATATTGTTGAGTCCGTTGAGGTAGATTATCAGGTAGTAACCTGCAACCTGCCACACGCCAACGATCGCATATGCCAGAAGTGCTTTCCACTGATTCTGAAGCATGTTGTTGAGCACCTCTACGTGTACCACACCATCTGTTCCGAACAGTGTCTGTGAAAATACATTTTCAAATATGAAACGCCATACATAACCCATGGCAAGCATTCCAAGTACATATGGAAGGAACAGTACCGTTCTGAAAAGTCCCTTGCCCTTGGTAAGCTTCTTGATCATGAGTGCCAGAAGAAGACTGACAACATTCTGTGCTATTACTGCGAGTACAGCATATATGGCTGTGTATCCAAGTGACTGGAGGAAATCCTTCGACTTGAATATGCTTGTATAATTCTTAAGCCCCACCAGTGCATTCCACCAGTGCTCCCCTCCTACGAAGTATGAACCTCTCCACTCGGTGAAGGAGTAAACCACACCCTCTATAAAGGGAACTATGATAACCAGCAGAAACAACACTATAGAAGGCAGAACCATAAACCAGAATTTTCTCTTGTAAAATCTTTTCATAGTTTTTCCTTTCCTTCTTTGAGGCATCAGCCTGACCTGAGCTGTCTCCGGTCAAAGCTGGTGCTACCTGTCAAATTCCATCAGGAATCTGACATATCTTAAACTACTACTCTTTGATGCTGTCCTTCCACTTTGTCAATGCATCTTCCACGCCTGTTCTTATAGTGTTCTCATCCCACTGATCAGGATTTGTAAACAACTGCTCCTGAATAGTTGCACCGATGGTATTGGTTCCCCATGACTCAGGGAAAGCATCGAAGTCATTGCCCATCACAAGGTCATTGCCCATATAGTATACAAGTGAATTGCTGAGAGGATTCTCAAGCTTCTCGCTCTCGTCTGCGTTGAATGGGACAAATGCAAATTTGTTTGTGATGTAATCTTTTCCTGTATCTGATGTGTA
>CAKQQK010000073.1:0-15798 GCA_934270935.1 uncultured Coprococcus sp.
ACAAGCTTTGTCATAGCCCACAGACTGTCAACCATCAAGAACGCAGACATCATCCTTGTTATGAAGGACGGTGACATTATAGAGCAGGGTAACCATGATGAGCTCATGGCGCAGAATGGATTCTATGCAGATCTGTATAATTCGCAGTGGAGTTAAGAAATGTATAGACAGTACTGATGAAATGTTAGTGCAAAACAGCAAGTAATATCAGTGCAAAAATAGCAAGTAAAGCAAGCGGAAAAGCGTTAAGAAAAAATAAAACCTTTTGAATAATAGAACATGAAAGCCTGTATAAGCCTATGTGAAATCATATTTGACGATTGTCATTTCGGGTTGTTTCACATTGGGGGTATGCAGGCTTTTTATATGGAATTGGAGGGTTACAGAGCCTGGGGGATATGAATTCTAAGGTATTGATGTACATAGCACTGAAGCTGCTATGGGAAATCTGCACGTGGTGAATGAATGTCATTGCGCTTTGATAATTCAGTTTCAGGTTTTTGCTACAAAATTTTATCTTTTTTGCAATAAAATCATTAAAAGATAAAATTCATGGAATTCTTGTATCTTTAAAGCCCTTTAAACGAAAAAAGAGATAATTGTTTGTGTAAAACACAGAAAAATTCAAAAAAAGATAAAAACTCCGCGTTACGATTGTGTGTGAATTCTGTTACACGCAATATATTGCATGAATTCTGTCGCACTCAATATATCGCGTGAATCCAGTAACACTAAATAAACTGCATGAATGATAGTGGCTATGGGCAATGGCAGCTTGCAGTATTAATGACGTTTTTCTCAAATAGATAACATAAACTATAGTAGTTGGAAATATGCTTCCATAGATTGAAACTATGACGAGCCCCAAAATAATAGTATTTTTCATGGACAGCCTACCCTGTTAGAATATCCTCAAGTTAAGAAAACGAGAAAATACTACGGAGGATAAAGACATATGAGCAAATTACAGACACCATTCAGATACGATTTTGTAGGAAGCTTCCTTAGACCACAGGTACTCAAGGATGCGAAGGCAGCATACAGGGAGGGAAAGATCACTAAGGAAGCGTTCGACAAGGTTGTTGATGAGGAGATCACCAAGGTTGTTGCAAAGCAGAAGGAACTTGGATTCCATGCTATCACAGATGGCGAGTTCAGAAGAACATTCTGGCATCTCGACTTCATGTGGGGATTTGATGGTGTTGCCCATGAGAACACTGGAAATGGTGTAAAATTTGATGCAGAGCTTGCGGTTCTTGATGACACTTATCTTGTTGGTAAGATAAAGGCAAAGGCGCATCCATTTGTTGAATATTTCAAGTTCTTAAAGCAGTTCGAGGATGAGAACACAGTTGCAAAGTATACGATCCCGGCTCCGGCGCAGACATTCCAGCAGATGATAGTACCTGCGAATATTGCAAATACAAGAAAGTTCTACCCGACAAATGAGGAGCTTATCCAGGATATCGGAAAGGCATATCAGGATGTGATTAAGCAGTTCTATGATGCTGGATGTCGTAATCTTCAGCTTGACGATTGTACATGGGGAGCCATAGTGGGGGATGCCGCAAAGCAGAGATATAAGGCACTTGGAATATCACTTGAGGATGTCAAGAAAGAGTTGCTTGCCGTGAACAACCTTGCTCTTGAAGGAAAGCCGGAGGATATGGTCATCACATCACATATCTGCAGAGGAAACTACCACTCAACATTCTTCACAAGCGGTCCTTATGACACAGTTGCAGATTATGTATTTGCAAATGAGAATGTGGATGCGCTGTTCCTTGAGTATGACGATGAGAGATCAGGCGGATTTGCACCTCTTGCGAAGGTTTCAGAGAACAAGAAGGTCGTGCTCGGACTTATCACAACAAAGTCTCCAGTTCTTGAGGACAAGGAGAATGTCATTGCAAGGATCCATGAGGCAGCAAAGTATATACCACTCGACAGATTATGCCTGAGCCCTCAGTGCGGATTTGCATCATGTGAGATCGGAAATAAGCTGACAGAGGATGAGCAGTGGGCAAAGCTTAAGCTTGTTAAGGAGATAGCAGAGGAAGTCTGGTCATAGAATAGAATATTATAGAAGTGAAGTGGCGGCGAACAGAAGGGATCAACTGTTCGTCGCTTTTTATGTTTTCTGAAATAGGATAAAAAATGATTTATTGCATAATATTGATAAAATACTGGTCTTATGCATGAAACTTGCATTAAAAAAGAGAGTTTGTAGTTCATTACTAGATAAATACGTTATATACAAGCTTAATGTGTGTGTGATACTATTTAATATTATGGTGAGAAATTATATGTGAGGTCATACGATGAAGAATAAATACCAAAACACAGTGTACGCCTGTTTTGTGGGTTATATAGTGCAGGCGATCGTCAACAACTTTGTGCCTCTGCTATTTCTGACATTTGAGAAGAGTTACAACATACCGCTCAGCAAGATCACTATGCTGATAACATTCAATTTTGGAATCCAGCTTGTCATTGATCTGCTGTCAGCCAAATTTGTGGACAGGATAGGATACCGGATATCGATAGTTCTTGCCCATGTATTTTCGGCGGCCGGACTCATAAGTCTTGTGATCCTGCCTGATGTGCTGCCAGATGCATTTACTGGAATATTTATCTCGGTGGTGATATATGCGGTGGGAGGCGGACTCATAGAGGTTCTGATAAGTCCAATCGTGGAGAGCTGTCCAAGTGATAACAAAGAAAAGGCGATGAGCCTCCTGCATTCATTTTACTGTTGGGGACATGTGGCTGTGGTGCTGCTGTCAACCTTGTTCTTCAAGGTGTGTGGAATACAGAATTGGAAAGTCATGGCTTTGATCTGGGCGGTGGTTCCAATCATAAATGGCATTGCATTTACCAGAGTTCCAATAGCCTCGCTCATAGAAGATGGAGAGAGCGGAATGACGATAAAGGAGCTCTGTATGAATAAGACATTCTGGATACTCATGCTCATGATGCTGTGTGCGGGTGCCAGTGAGCAGGGAGTGAGCCAGTGGGCGTCAACATTTGCAGAGCAGGGACTTGGAGTGAGCAAGGTTGTTGGAGCCCTCGCCGGACCGATGGCATTTGCCGTGCTGATGGGAAGTGCCAGAACGTTCTATGGCAAATGGGGAGACCGGATCGATCTGGACAAATTCATGATAGGCAGCAGTCTTCTGTGTATCCTGTCATACCTGTGTATATCCCTTGCGCCGTCTGCATTTGTATCACTTATCGGCTGTTCGGTCTGCGGATTTTCGGTGGGGATCATGTGGCCCGGAAGTTTCAGCAAGGCATCATCGGCTCTGCGAAACGGCGGAACGTCACTTTTTGCATTGCTGGCGCTTGCGGGGGATGTGGGCTGCTCTGGCGGACCGACACTGGTGGGATTTGTGTCAAGTCTGGCATCGGATGACTTGAAACGCGGAATCCTTGCTGGAGTGATATTCCCGATGTTTTTGCTCGTGGGGATACTTCTTCTGCGAAAGAAGAACACTAAAGGAAATGTATGTTAATAAGCAGAAATATAGTTAGGAGTTAGATTAATGAAAAAGATTGTAGAGATGTGGAATAAGGTGTCACTGATCGCGAAGATATTGGTTGGAATAGTAATCGGTGCGGTGCTGGGGCTTTTGGTGCCGGGGGCAACGGGAATAGGACTGATCGGAACTATGTTTGTCAGAGCGCTCAAGGCAATCGCGCCGATACTGGTGTTTGCCCTTGTCATCAGCTCCATTGCAAATGCAGGAAAAGGAAATGGACAACAGTTCCGCATGGTAACGATCATGTATATACTCAGCACGCTGTGCGCGGCGGTTGTGGCGGTGAGCGCTAGCTTTATTTTCCCTGTAACCATGACACTGGACCTGGAATCGTATCAATCGGATGTCGTTCCATCGGGAATCATGGAGGTGCTTCAGAATCTTTTGCTCAACATCACTGATAACCCGGTAAATGCGGTACTAAGTGCAAATTATCTCTGCATACTTGCATGGGCGCTTTTGTTTGGACTTGCCATGCGCCGGACAAGCAAGTCCGTAAAATCTGCACTTGTATCCATATCGGATGCGGTGTCGACCGTCGTGAGGTGGATCATCGGATGCGCGCCATTTGGAATCATGGGACTTGTATTCACGACAGTATCGGAGAGCGGATTGTCGATATTTAAGGAATATGGCAGATTGCTGCTGGTGCTTGTGGGCGCCATGCTCACGGTTGCATTGATCGTAGATCCGCTCCTTGCAACTATCGTCTTAAGGAGAAATGCATATCCACTCGCGTGGAGATGTCTCAGAGAGTCAGGCGTGACGGCGTTCTTCACCAGAAGTTCTGCGGCAAATATCCCTGTGAACATGTCACTTTGCAAAAGACTTGGACTTGACCCGGATGTGTATTCGGTATCCATCCCGCTTGGCGCGACCATCAATATGGATGGTGCCGCCATCACTATAACTATAATGGCGCTTTCCGTCGCAAATACCATGGGAGTGTCGGTTGACGTTCCGACAGCACTCATGCTCAGTCTCATGGCAACCCTTGGCGCGTGCGGTGCCTCAGGTGTTGCGGGAGGCTCGCTGCTGCTCATTCCTATGGCGTGCTCACTGTTTGGAATCCCACAGGATATATCCATGCAGGCTGTTGCCGTCGGAATGATCATCGGAGTGGTCCAGGATTCACTTGAGACAGCGATCAACTCATCGGGAGATGTACTCTTTGCCGCTACAGCGGAGTACAGACAGTGGCAAAAGGACGGCAGAGAGTTTAAGATAGGCGCCATCGTGAATCTGGATGAGTAGTGACATTTCAGATAAAAAAACGGGTATGTTCAATAATAAACATACCCGTTTTTCTGTATAGAGAAAATGACTATATTCCCCGTATCACTGATTTCACAATTCCATTTGAATCTTTAGAGATTCCCTCAAGAACATGCGGAATTACCAACATATCCGTGCCACATTTAGGACATTCTGCAATTCCAAGCAGTTCGTCGGTGCTTTCCAAGCGATATTCAGACTGATATTCGATACCATCTTTCTGCCACATAAAAATATGTCCGCATTTGTAACACTTAACTTCCCTGAATATATTGCCCATAATAAATAATAACCTCCGTTGCAGTTTAGTCGTATTTTTAGTTTAACTCATCGCTATTGACAATGGAAGAAACTACAGGTTTTATCTTGCATTAAATGCAAATTGAAAATACAAACAGTATTCATTATTTACAGAAACTTGTCCAGCTCCGCATCGACGTTCTTCCTCTTCTTGATCTTCGGGTGGTCGATGATGTTTCCTTTGGCAACGACCATCTCAAGATTCCTGAGAACGCGCAGATCGTCAAGAGGATTTCCTGCGGTGACTATCATGTCTGCATATTTGCCCTTCTCGATGGAGCCGGTGAGCTGTCCGATCCCGGCAAGCTCCGCACTCCGTTTTGTCGCTGTGTACAGTGCAAATGAGTTGGATACCCCGACGTATTTGTGGAAGTAGTACAGCTCACGCCAGAAGTCGTACTGAGTGATCCATGGACAGCCGACGTCATTTCCAAGTACCACAGGGATGTCATTTGCCAGGGCTGCCTTTGAGCAGTCTATGATTCCCTCAAATACGACATTTCCATTGTACTGCTCGACCTCGGTCGCATTCGTGAGGGCGCGGTCAAACAGGGCATATGGAAGAGCAGGAGAGATAGTGGTACAGAGAAATGCCCCGCGTTCTTTGAAAAGTCTTATCATGTCATCATCCATCCTGGCACCGTGCTCGATGGAATCAACTCCATTTTCCAGAGCCACGCGCACACCCTCGGGTGATTCAACGTGGGCGGATACCATATAGCCGTCAGCGTGTGCCTTGTCGCAGACTGCACGCACCATATCGGGTGACATCTTCAGTTCTCCCGGAACGCCCTTTTCCTTTGCGTCAAGAACTCCGCCCGTGATCATGAGCTTGATGATATCAACCTTTTCCTTCTCACATTTGTCCAGGTGGGCAAGTGCTTCATCTATGTTCGCAGCAGCGATGGCGACCGATCCCGCCATATGTCCGCCGGGAACTGAGATTCCCTGATTGGCGGCAAGGATACGCGGCCCCATCTTGGTGCCTGCTTCGATCTCGTCACGCAGTCTGGTGTCAAAGTCGCCAAGGCCGCCCACCGTCCTGATAGTCGTCACACCGCCTAACAGTTCGTCCTTTGCAAAGCCCGCCACCATGTTGTATGCGACCGCTCTGGTTAGAGCAGATCCCATGATGGTATTTACAAGTTTTTCATTGTCGCGCTGCTTCTTCTGCGGTTTTCCGCTTCCGGCAAGATGTACATGCATATTGATAAGACCCGGCAGAATGTAATGCCCTTGAAGGTCTATGATCGTGTATCCGTCAAGATCAGCGGTATCCTTTACGATGTCGTATATTCTTCCGTCCCGGACCAGGATACAGAGCCCGGTCTGTATCTGCATATCTTTGGTTCCGTCTAATATTTTTCCATTTTTAAATGCATAATTCATAGTCATCCCTCGCTTGTAAAATGTGAATTCCCATAGCTCAAATATACAATATCCTAAACATGGTTTGCAACAGATGAAGAACTTTTATATAATTGTAGACAGTAAGTGGAAGCTAAGATAACATGTGGAAACAGAAAGAAAAACAGAAAAATGAACACTATGATGAATGAGCCATTGTCTGGCAGATCAAAGCCAGATACAAAAAATGACAAAACAGAATACAAGGCACATTACCACCTGCCCGGACTTTTTGAATTCTACGAGCTGTACAAGGTGTTCCTGCCACTATACCGTGAGCACAGGGAATATTTTTATGACTGGTGTGATATCGGTTCAGTGTATGGCGCACCGGGTGACTGTCTCTGGGGCGGTGGCAGAGTGGGATATGGCGACAGCGATGCCGGAGATGTGCTGGAAATTATGAGCAAGTATGGAATATCGGCGAGACTGACTTTTAGTAACTCACTACTGAGACCGGAACATCTTGCCGATAAGCGGTGTAACGATTTGTGTAAAGCGTTTGAGGATGGCAGAGCTGCGGCGGATGACGACAAGAGCGGCAGTGGCATGCCAAGACTTAACAGGACAGTCGGTGAGGCTGATATTCAAAATGGCGTTATAGTCCATTCGGATCTGCTGCTTGACTATCTGCAGGAGAATTATCCGGGACTATATATGGTTTCATCGACAACAAAGGTCATCACGGACTTTGATCTGTTTTCAGCAGAGCTTGACCGGGATGAATTCCGATATGTTGTGCCGGATTTCCGGCTGAACAAAGCATTTGACAGGCTGGGGACGCTTTCGCAAAAGCAGAAAGACAAGGTGGAATTCCTGTGCAATGAGTGTTGTTCATTCTCCTGTCAGGATAGGAAAGCCTGCTATGAGGATGTGAGCCGTATGGCTCTCAGTGAGAAGTCCATTCACCGCTGTACATCGCCGAACGCAGCAGACGGCTATCGCTTCTCCAAAGCAATGGAGAATCCGGGATTTATAGGTATAGATGATATAAGGAACATTTATTTGCCGATGGGCTTTTCCAATTTCAAGATAGAGGGGAGAAGTCTTGGAAGTGCCATAGTGCTGGAATTTCTGCTATATTATATGACAAAGCCAGAGTATCAGCTCAAGGTTAGAGAAGAGATATATCTTGACAATACGCTGGATCTGTTCTAGGTGTGTGCGGGCAGTGGTCAGGGCCTGGGATAGCTCGAGAGGATAATAGAAAATTCCTGATCGAAGGGGGAAATGTATATGGAGAGAATAAAGAATTTATCCAGGACGCAAAAGGTTCTGATGATCATTATAGTGGCAATGATCATAGCATTTTCCATAATATATCCGATTATAATGTCCATAAAGGGAATAGAATTCAGGGGTGACTTTTTGACCCGAAAAGAAGAACAGGGAAATGTGACATATACAGATGGGCATACAAGTATTACAGTATATGGTGACCAGAGCATAGAATTTAAGTGTTATCATCGATTTACAGGAGAAGATTATAGGGATGTAACATATGGACCGTATAGCTGGATGGAGGATCCTTCTGCCATACCGGCAGGGACAGAGGACGGCATGTTATCATCTGATGATTATATCGGAGTAAAGATCATGGAAGGTGATAAAGTTTATTTCAGAGGTGCTGTTTCAAAAGATGGCTATATGGTATTCAATGCGGATGGCACGCTGGGTAACGATTTTGATGTGGTTTTAGGAGATTATTATGCAAATCCGCCGGATATTTATGAAATAGTGAAGTTTATTAATGGTCCTCAGACAACAAACAGAGGAAATATAGTATTATATATATTCGGAATCATTATATGCATCATTGCGGTCGTAAGTATGCTGTTCCCGGATGAACTTTTCAGATTGGCCATGTGGCCCAGGGTGAGAAACCTGTATGATGTTGAGCCGTCGGACTGGGAGCTTGCAGTCCGTGTTATTGAGTGGTACGTGCTTACGATTGGTGCATTTGTGGTATTTGTGATTGGGCTTACGATGGGCAGTGTGACATGATGATACCGGATGTGCGAAAAAAGTGCTTAGCGCATAGATCACAGACAAATAGACGAAAGGACAACTTTAACAATATGGCATACACACCGAATGATATATATGATTATATAATTGAGAACGACAAGGAAGCAGAATTCCTGCAGGCAATAACACTGCAAAAACATAACTTTTCCATAGGAGAGATTACAGACAGGCGTTTTCTCGTAAAAGAAGACAAGACGGTAAAGTTTATATCCAAGATGTATAAGATAAATATACAGATCACTGATGACGACATCATAACAGCAGTCATGAACGGTCTGTATGTGAGTGCATTTATCTCAAGACAGGGCGATGTTTATAATGTGCACTTCCTGGTACACGCATATCCGGAAAATATGAAGTCACAGTTTGAGGATGAGATATTAAAGGAAGTGCTGCGGTACATGATCATGATGACTATTGTACGGCTGAGACTGGATACGCCAGAGAAGGTGGAGGAATATCTTGGAAACGGCGACGTCGGCTCATGCAAATAAGGGTTATAGTTGTAACTTCTGTGTATACAGAAAGCCAGTGTATGATCTAGTTAGATTTGTACACTGGCTCATTTATTTCTAAAAAATGTTCGGCTGGCGGAAAGTGATTTTGATAAAATAAAAAGCTGTCTGAAACTATTCAGACAGCTTCTGTCACGTGCGCAAGAGGATTCGAACCCCCGACACCTTGGTCCGTAGCCAAGTGCTCTATCCAGCTGAGCTATGCACACATGTTGATTAACAACATCAGTTATACTACAACAGATTTGAGCAAATGTCAAATGAAAAGTTGCAAATATTTCAAATTTTTCATTCTACCTGTGGTTGAAAAAATATCAGCAGGAGATAAATAATTGAAATTATTCTTCAGGTGATTCTCGCTTAAGTTCAGGAATATATCGCTGACCATATATGCTGTTCTTGATGGACTGCATCTCAAGGTCTGTTGCAGATATCACATCTGCGCATTTCTTAAGTCTTGCGGATATCATGTCCACGTTCGGGATGTCCTTCTTGTATCTGAGCTGGTGATCCAGGCTCGCCCAGAAGTCCATCGCGATTGTCCTGATCTGTACCTCCACACGCATATTCCTTGTGTGGTCTGCGAAGAACACCGGAATCTCGACTATGACATGCAGACTGCGGTATCCGTTTGGCTTTGGATGCGATATGTAGTCTTTGGCCTCGATCAGTGTGATATCATCCTGGCTTATGAGCTTTTCTGCCACCATGTATATGTCGTCAATGAATGGGCAGATGACTCTTATTCCGGCGACGTCATCAAGATTGTTCAGTATACTAGCACATGTAACCGGACAGCCCTTGCTTGCAAGCTTTTTGGCTATACTGACAGGCTTTTTGATCCTTGACTGTATGAATTCTATAGGATTTCTCTTGTATCTTACGCTGAAATCATCGTTAAGCACTTCAAATTTTGTCTTCACCTCTCTGATGGCACATGAATACATCATCATGATCTCCTCAAAGTTCTGCATCTCCTGCATGAATGGATTTTCCTCCGGGCGCAGAAGGGAATTGATGTATTTGCTGTTCAGAGCATTTGTCTGTATTGATTCCATAACTCCTCCAAATGTAAAAACTGGAATATGAAAAATATCGTGTTCCAGTATAAAGTATTGCGCATAATTGCACAACTATGTGTATTATACAACATTCCACTTGTGCTTAAAAATAAAATTTTATAAAATACCTGTGAAAGATCAATGAATGCTGGTAGACATGAAATGTTTTAGATATCTGCCGGATTGCAGAGTCAGGAGAAGCCAATGAGTTATTTTGATGAGATGATTGCCATGGAGCGTATACCGAATTCCTATGAGCAATGGATAAGGTACAGGCAGATGGTTACGGGTTATATAGAGGAGAACTGTCCGATTAATAGAAACGGGGATGGAAGAAGACCTGTCCTTGCACTTTGGGGCATAGGGCAGGCGGGAGATATAGATATAGGCAGGCTTGCGGCAGACTACAAACTTGTACTTATAGACAGGGATGAGCAGGCTGCGCGGGAGGCGGTACAGAGGTATGGTCTCACAGAGTCTGATTATGTGATCGCAGATATTCCGTTCTGGAGAGTGGATGATGATCAGTACAGGCTGTTTGACGCTCTGTTGGAAGATGGCGCAGATCTGGAACATATATTAGAATTTTTGGAGGGAATTGCCGGACAGAATTCTGGAAAATATATAGGAAAGACACAGCCTGAACCGGGGACTTTTGACGCTTACAGGTATCTTGATATATTTGACTATAGCGTGGCTGTTGGACTTCACAGCCAGCTCAATTCGAGATTTGCGGCGCTCCTTTATCATTATAGGGAAAATTATCATGATGAGGATCTTCGACTTATAAGCAGCGCCATATCCGGGCTGAATGAGTCTGCGGTGGAGAGGCTCAATGATTATATGTACCATACAACAGAAAAAAGGCTGATATATGGATATGAAGTATCGGCGGTCACGGATTATATGGAGGCGGGCAGAATTGCTGAAAGGCTTAATGCAGGAGACAGGGATACCATAAAATCCGTATCTCATATAGAAGGGGTCAGTCAGCTTATGAGTGATATCTCGCTGCACAGGGGTTGTGATGTGGATATAGTAGATAATAAGTACACGGTATGGCCGTTTGATACGGTTTCAGGGAAAAAGAATTATGTTATGGGATTTGTGACTATGGAAAAGATCAGCTAAGTTATACCATAAATATGCTGATCTGATACGTATAATTAGGAAGAAGGGGGAAACATATGACAGACAGTGATTTTACAAGATATATGTCTGCAATAGCCAAAGGCGACAGGGAAAGTCTGCGTTTCATATATGACGAATATCTGAGACTGATATTTGCGGTCGTGTATGACACCATAGGGCAGCGAGAGGAAGCGGAGGATGTTACATCGGAATTTTTTATCAAGATGTACAGTGTCGCGGCCAGCTACAGACCGGGAAATGGACATAAGAGATGGATGGTTACGATCGCAAAGAATATGGCTGTGGACAGAGTACGGAAGCTTGGCAGGGAGGCCCTGGTGGACGAAATCCCTGAGTCTCCGAACAGCAGGGAAAGTCATGAAGACGAGATTGTGAACAGAATGACAATGCAGCAGGCTTTGAAAATATTGAAACCCGAAGAACGGGAGGTACTTGATCTGAAAACGGTTGGAGGATTCACGTTCAGGGAGATTTCAGAGATGACTAGACGCCCTATGGGAACCGTGACGTGGCTATATGGCGAAGCGATTAAAAAATTGAGGAGGTGCAGACTATGAGAGCGGAAGATATGAAGCAGGACAATTTATACGACGGAGAAAATGAAAACATATCAGAGACACCGGCTGAGGCAGCAAATGGAGCCGATGACGATATAGTTGATGCATACCTTAAAAATCTGGATGCAGAAGTACCTGATCTGTGGTCACGCATAGAAGCTGGTGCGGATAAGGTAGATAAGCACAGATCGGGGAATGCGGATGCCGAGATCCTCATGATGATGATGGAGGATTCGAAAAGAAGAAAAAAGAATAACAAGCGTGTCAAGATGGTCAGGATAATATCCGGCTCTCTTGTTGCAGCATCCATAGCAGCGGTTTTGATCGCAATGCCGATTATGAACAGACTCACGGCGAACAGGTCTATGAACTCGAGAGCAACGTCGGATTCGTCTGTGTACAGACAAGACACAAAAAGTATGGAAAGTAGTAATGAGACATGTTCTGCGGAGATGTCTGATGACATAGCTTCAAGTTATCAGGAGGAGCAGGCTGACAATGCTGCAGGACCACAGAATGATGCTTCGGCGGCTGCTGAGTCCGAAAATGATATGTCGTCAGATTCTGTATCGATGGATACAGTGAACAGTCCTGTGGATTCTGCGGCGAAGACCGATATAGTGATCGAAGCTGAGGTTGTAGATACTGTGTATAGCAGCAGAGTATCAGCTACATTCTACACAGTAGAAATAAAGAGTATATCAGGTGAAGATGACACAGGTACGCTGTATATAGGCGGCAGGATATCGATCTGCCCGGAAGATGGTGATTGGAGCGCAACCATAGGAGATTCGATAACCGTAAGATTGATCGGCTATGACGAATCCGCTGATATGTGGTTTTTTGAAAATAATTAAAAAATTCCATAAAATGTAAATGCCCATCCGTATATTGGATATCAGATGTGAAGCATGCAGCGCATTAAAATGTGATTGCGTGTTTCGGATATTTCCAAAAGGAGGGCATTTTTATGGTTAAAGGGAAAAAGATAGTTTGTTTATGCATGGCTTTTGCACTTGCGGCAGGCAGTGTCTGCGGCTGTACACATAAGGAAAACGATGACGGTAAGCAAGGTACAAAGGAGCAGGAAACTCAGCAACAAGGAGAAGACAACAGAACGGATGACACAGAAAGTATAGCTGAAAAGTACAGGAAAAAAGAGAGTCAGAGAAAAACAGAAGATGATATGTTTGACTGGGTGGCAGAAGTGTCAGACAGTGTCGCAGAAGATGGAGTATACTCAGCAGCAGAGACTGCACAGGATAATTCATCGGCTACAGGTGAGATGAATAATAGCGTAGATCCATCGTCAGATTTCTTGTATCAGGATCCAGGGGACTACTATGATACCAGGGAGTATGACAGTATGAGTGAAAATGGATTTGTGTCTGTTGCGGACAGACCGCTGTCCACATTTGCCGCGGATCGTGATACTGCTTCGTACAGCAATGTGAGAGCTTATATAGAATCCGGTATCATGCCGCCGGATGGCGCTGTGAGGCTTGAGGAGATGATCAACTATTTCACATACGATTACAAGAAGGCACCTGCGGAAGGCGATAAATTTTCGATATACACTGAGTATGCTGACTGTCCATGGAACGATGACACAAAGCTTATGATGGTGGGGATAAATACTGAGGATATAGATTTTGATGCCAAAAAGCCGTCAAATCTGGTGTTCCTTATAGACACATCAGGTTCCATGTATGATGAAAATAAATTGCCTCTCGTTCAGCAGTCATTTGCCATGCTGGCGGAAAATCTGGGGGAGGACGACAGGGTCAGCATAGTCACATATGCCGGTTCCGACACTGTGGTTTTATCAGGAACACCGGGCTCCGAACAGTACACCATAAATGAGGCACTCTCGGGTCTTACTGCTGAGGGATGCACGAATGGCGGCGATGCGATCATCACGGCGTATGAGCTTGCCGAGAAGAATTATATAGATGGCGGCAACAACCGTGTGATACTTGCGACGGATGGGGACATGAACGTCGGACTTACGAGTGAGAGCGACCTTGTGGATCTCATCACGGAGGAGAAGGAGAGTGGCATATTCTTAAGCGTTCTTGGATTCGGAACGGACAACCTGAAGGACAACAAGCTTGAAGCCCTGGCAGACAACGGAGATGGTATCTATGCATTTATAGATTCTGCGTATGAGGCAAAAAAGGTTCTGGTGGATGAGATGGGCGGCACGCTCCAGACTGTTGCAAAGGACGTAAAATTCCAGATAGAATTCAATCCTGCACATGTCAAAGGATACAGACAGATAGGTTATGAGAACAGGGTGCTTGCCGATGCTGATTTTGCAAATGATTCAGTGGATGGCGGCGAGATTGGCGCAGGACATATGGTGACAGTGCTCTATGAGGTGGTTCCGATAGACTCGGCATTTGAAGTGTCATCTGCCGAGCACAAATATGGGGATACGGCAAATGTGGGAGATACATCCGGGTTCTCAGATGAACTTGCAACCGTAAATATAAGATACAAAGAACCTTCCGAGAATTCGAGCAAGCTGGTATCGGAAGTTGTGTACGAAAAGGATTATGCTAAAAATATGTCAGCCGACATGAGTCTTGTATCTGCTGTGGCACTGTACGGAATGCTTTTAAAAAACAGTGATTATTCAGGCTCTGGAAACTTTGATCTTGTGAGCCGGCTTGCCGAAAAGTCTATGGAAAAACTGGATGGTACAGGTGACGACACAATGAAGACGGAGACGAGAAAGCAGTTTATCGACATGGTGAAGGCGACTGTGAAGCTGGAGAGATAGGATTCGGGACAGATGTGATAAAGTTATTTATTCTATTAAATATCTGCCAGATGCTGTATAATATTTTGTGTCCTAACAGGAAGAATAAAACATAGAAAATTGCATATCAGAGGAGGAGACAGAATGGAGGATCAGAATAACAGAAGCTACGGCGCAGGTGAGCAGAATTATGGCCAGCAGAGCTATGATCAGCAGATGTATGGTCAGCAGGGATACAACCAGCAAGGTTATAATCAGCAGATGTACGGCCGGCAGGGATACAACCAGCAAGGTTATAATCAGCAGATGTACGGCCAGCAGGGATACAACCAGCAAGGCTACAATCCTCAGATGTACGGTCAGCAGGGATACAACCAGCAAGGTTACAATCAGCAAATGTATGACCAGCAGGGCTACAACCAGCAAGGTTACAACCAGCAGATGTATGACCAGCAGGGCTACAATCCTCAGATATATGGTCAGCAGGGACATAACCAGCAAGGCTACAATCAGCAGACGTATGTCCAGCAGAATCAGATGCAGGATAACAATCAGGTATTTGATCAGCAGAATGATATAAGAAAGGCTTCAGGTGGTAAAAGCAAGAAGAAAAAGATGATCATACTTGGCATATCGTGTGGTGCTGCGGCGGCTCTTATTACGGTACTTGTGCTGGTATTGGTTCTTGGTGTGTTCGGAGATAAAAGAAAGATCAGGAAAGCAACGGAGCAATATGTGGCGAATGTAGAAGCTTCGGATATAGATTCTGCATTTCGACAGACTATGCCGAAGAAGCTTATGCACAATCTTCAGGACAAAGATGGTTACGACATGGATGATATAGAGGAAATGGTAGATGAGCTGGCAGATAAAATATATTATAGTGATGTAAAGATTAAATTAGAAGGATTTAAGATTGGAGCTATTGATAAAATACAGGTACAAGATATCGTATATAATATTGAAACTGAATTGAAGGGTAAGGGATATACCGATTTAAAAAGCATGACAGGCGTTTCTGCTGATGAAGTCGCAGAAGAAATGAAGAATAAAATGCAAAAATATGGTATAGATACGGATAAAATATATAAAGTCGATGTATCATATACTCTGGCGATAAATGCTGAAGATTTTGATATAAATGATTTACAGGGCGAGATACACGACATGGTGAATTCAAGTTTTGAAGATTTGGTG
>CAKQQK010000074.1:0-15557 GCA_934270935.1 uncultured Coprococcus sp.
TGCCACCGCCGCTCAGATCATCCCCGCTCTTTTCCGTGGTAGCAGCATCTGCCGACTGTGTTGTCGAAGCATCAGTAGAGCTTTCAGAGGAGGCAACCTGTGTCCCACTTCCGTCCGTACCTTTTCCGTTCTTTGTGAGGAAATATACACACACGCCTATACCACATACAAGCAGAAACATGACTATAGACATAGCTATCATAAATCCGGTCTTGCTGCCTGGCTTTTTATCACCTTTCTGCGGTGGCATATTCTCAGGTGTCACCCCCTGTATATTAGGCTGACCACCACCCACAGGGCCATTCACAGGACGTGGCGGTCCCGGCTGCTTATATGTCATCTCAGAGCCTCTCTGCGTCGGAACATCCTGCTGACCTCCAGTCTGGTACGGCATTCCAGGACCTCCCTGCGCCGGGGCACCCTGCTGGCCTCCAGTCTGGTACGGCATCCCTGGCCCCCCCTGCGCCAGGGCACCCTGCTGGCCTCCCATCTGGTATGGCATCCCTGGACCTCCCTGCGCCGGGCCATTCGGATTCATTATATTGCCACACACGTTACATCTTGTGGCGTTATCTGGCAGTATATTGCCACATACATTACAAATCATACCCTCATCCTCCTCTGTCGCCGGCCATTAAAACCAAGCGTTATTTCTTTAATAATTCTATCACACAGTGGTATCTGAGACTAGCATTTTATTACACGAATTGACATCTGCCATGTGTAAGTACGTATTTTTATACAAACAAAAATCCCCCGGAAGAAAATGAGATCTATATCTCATCGTCTCCCGGGGAATGAAAAATTCTATGGATGGAAAATTCTATTTTTTCCGTATTTCCCAATCTTATAGTTATTATTTATGCTAAACAGTTATCTATGGAATATACTGTCTGTCCGCAACTCTGCTATACAACGTCCTCATTGATTTACCAGATTTTGATACTACGACCATCTTTACACCATAGGTTCCGCAGCCCTCTACAACCAGATATTCTCCGGCATCATATATCTTACTTATACGGAACGAAAATGTCTTCACAACCCTGCTCACGCCACTACTCTTTCTGACAAGACCACATTTCAGGCCATTCTGTGTGTAGGTGTAACCATATGCGTTGTTGCACACATTTGCATATCTTTCTATTTCATCATATGGATTCTTCCACCAATTGACGCTGCAGGTAGATGATATGTAGGTTTTCTTCGCAATACCGCTGTTATATATCAAATATGTATCCTCTGTAGGACCGTCGTTGCCAAAATCTCTTTTTATTCCAACCAACAGATTATTTGCCACACAGAGCTCATATGAGCCGTAACAAATGAGAGTCTTGCCAGTTCCATCCAGCTTCATCCTGTACACGCCTTTGTCTGTACCATACTGATTGTTGTAACTGTAATAAGTGTAATATATGTAGTTGCCGATGATCTTCGCACCTGAACCCTGCCCCAGGCATTTCTTTGAACGGCCGTCTTTAGATACCCTGTATATATAGTCAGTGGATGAATTGGCACTGACATGTGCTGTTATATACAGATAACCGCCCCTGATATCATCCAGGCTCATGCACCTGAGGTTCGTAAGCTTTACTTTCCTGCCGGTTGCCGGATTGTATGAGTACAGCCAGTTGGTATAGTTCCAGTTGTTGTCATATTTTTCTCGTATATAGATTCTCTTGCCATCTGAAAGCATCTCACTGCTTTTGCGGATATGTATCCTTCCGGATACAACAACCTTGCATCTGTAACTTCTGCCATTGCCAAGTTTTGCTGTCACATAGGCCGTACCGCGCTTTATTCCGGTCACGCATCCGTATGCATCGACTGCAGCAACTGATTTGTTGGAACTGCTCCACCTGACGGTTTGGCTTGTGCCATTTACATACAGATTCTGCCTCTGTCCTCTGTCAAGCCGGCAGCTGCTGTAATTCAGCTTCACAGTGGCAGCCTCTGCACACACCGTACCAGTCTTCCCATCCTGTCCGTCAAATATATTTGGTGCGAACACGGATCCGGAAACTGCCATGGTGACTGCAAGAAATGCGCAGGCGATTCTCTTTGCAAGTCTTGATCTAATGTGTTTTTTTACCATAGTATGACCATCCCTTCTTCTTAAACGTTGATATTATATTAATTTATTGTGTAACCCTGTCCCTTCCAGAAGCTTGCAGGATTCTGGTTATCCAGCTTATAATCCTTCAAAGACTTTGCTGCATAGCCAGTGCGGCCATTTCGCACCTCCACATGAGTATGAGCTTCTCTTGAACTGCTTATTCCACGCCAGGACTCAATACCTATCCTCTGACCTCTTACCACTGTCTGTCCTGCCTTCAGGCTTGATGAAGGAGCACTATGAAGATACACCACTGTCTTATTTGTCGCCTTATTGTAAATGGCTATTGTTGAAAGTCCATCTGTGCCGCAACTGCCATGTGCAACACGTACTACAACTCCATCTGTGAGAGCATAAACCGGTGCACCTATCTTGTAGTGGATATCTATTCCTTCATGTTTTCCTGATTTTTTGTTATACCCATCAAACCCACATGTTATACGCGCCGAACTGTTCTTGTACAATCCATAACTGAGCTTTGTAACAGTGACCTTATTGAATTTTGTCGATGCAAGACTCCACTTCTGTGAACCTCCACCGCCATAAGTCCAGGTATGGATATTCTTAGCATTCAAAGCCTTTCCACCTGATATGTCAATCACACAGCCCAGTCTGTTCTGTATGAAGTAAGTATTCCCAGACATCTTGTAAAAACAGAATAGCTGTGAATCGCTTCCATTATAATCCCACAACTGGATATTTGCACCTTTATTTTTATTGGCACCTTTGACATCCAGCACTTTGCCGCACTCTGCCTCTATCTTATACCAATATGACTTAACCTTTGTTATCTTAAACTTCTGGTTATTTGCTCCTGTGCTCTTATACAATGCGATATTTGTTCCATTATCCACACCAGAGCCATATACATCCATCACATAACTACTGTTTGTTGACGCCTTGATCGTATACACACCATTTGTAACTCTGCTAAGTGTTCCTTGCACGTCTGAAGCATACATATTTGCCGCCATCTGTGCTGTCATTCCCCGCTGAGTCAGAATGTCTTTGTACTGCTGCATCTTTTTGACAGATGCCTTTATCAATATCTGACTGTTGAGACCCTTAAATGCATTTTCACCAACTGTACTTGCTATCAGTTTATCTGATCTGAACCTAAGTATCTTCAGATTTCTGCAGCCGTAAAAAGCATTCTTACCTATTACTTTTACATTTGCACCAATGAACACATTCTTCAGATTCTTATAATTTTTAAATGCATCTGTTCCAATGACTGTAACCTCATATTTATCGCCGCTGATGGATATGTAATCTGTCACGCAAAGGGCTGTCAGCGCAGCCGAGCTTCCTGCAACGCCTCCTCTGAGAGTTACAGTGCCAACGCCCTCATCTCTGGTCTTTGTCACCTGATATCTCAATTCTCCATCAGTATAGATGTGATTCTTGATAATCCGTATGTTGAAGTATCTTGTCACACTTCCTGTATAGCTGCCACATCCTGTTACAATAACTGTGGCCTTTCCGACCTCTGTGTTATTCTTATAAGTCAGTTTGTAATCCTTATCATACTCTAACTGTCTGCCACCTACAACTACCTTTATTCCAGTCTGAATGATCTTGTTTCCGGTGTATTCCCTATTCCGGACTCCTGAAATACATGTATCCGCCTTTGTGATATCTATTATCTCAGGAGTCTCTGTGGACTCTGTGTCTTCTGTTGACTCCGTATTCTCTGTGGACTCTGTGCCTTCTGTGGAATTCGGCTCCTCTGTCGTTCCAGGATTCTCAGACGTGTCCGGATCAGGATCGGTCGGTCTGTGTACCTCGTCGCTTCCTGTCAATTTGTATAGATACTTATTTTCAACTGCAAATTTGTGTGCATATGAATTCTCATCACAGCACAATATGACGTCGTGATTAAAGCATCCTGTGCTTATATACGTCACACTTGATGGAATAACTGCATACTCCATACCATCTCCCAGATATGAGGAATTCACACTCTTAACTCCGTACTTAAATTCTATCCTTTTCAGGTTGTCACATTTTTCAAATGACAATGTCACATTACTTATGCTACCCGGAACGACAGCCGAAGTCATATTTGTCCATCCGTCAAATGCGTGGCTTCCAACTTCTGTTACTCCATCAGGAATGACCAGCTCCTCCATGCCTGGGCAGCCGGAGAAAGCAAAATCTCCTATTTTCTTCAATTCACTCGGAAATTGAACCTTCATCAATGATGTACATCCCCTAAAGGCATATTCGCCAATTTCAGTCACGGAATCTGGCAAAATAACATTATCCAGTTTCTCACAATCATTGAACATATATCTAGGAATAGCCTTTACTGAATTACCAAATTCTACAGTCTGAAGATCTGTGCACCCTGAAAAAGTCCATCCATCCCATGTCATATCACAATTATCTAATTTTACAGTCTTTAAACCAATACATCCCGAAAAAGCACCTCCACCTATATTAACAACACTCGCAGGGATTTCTATACTGGAGATTTTTGAACAACCAATAAACGCAGATTTATCTATAGTTTTCAAAGTGTCCGGTAATTCAACAGTCTGAAGAAGCTTCATCAGCTTAAAATCGTTTTCATATATCTCAGTCAGGCTGCTGTTCTTTGCCTTTATGCTTATAACATTCTCACAGCTGCTAAATGTATCTATAGGAAGGCCTGTCACATCATTCCCCAATACAATCTCTGTTAAGCCTTTGCATCCGGTAAAGATTCCCTGTCCCCAGTCAGCCTTTAACACAGCTATATCCACTTTTTTGATTCCTGTACATCCGTAAAATGCATTTTCTTCAATATATGTTACCGCAGACGGAATTGAGATATATGTCATTCCTGTACATCCTAAGAAAGCAGAAGTATCTATCTTCTGCATACTGTCAGGGAACTCGAAACCTGTCAGCTTTTTACAACTTGCAAATGCAAAATCCCCAATTTCTGTAAGACTATCAGAGGATACAAAATCCGTAAGCGAACTACAGCTATCAAAAGCAAATCTGCCTATATTGTTCAAAACGCTCCTGGAAGCATCAACACTTTTAAGTTTTGCACACTCCTTAAAAGTATAGTCCGGAACACCGGATGCGCCATCACGAAATTCTACATTCTGTAGGTTGCTGCATCCATCAAAAATATAAGTACCCCAATCAGATTTGAATGACGATATATACACATCAACGAGACCTGTACACCCTTTAAAAGCGCTCGCTCCGATTCCAGTAATTCCCTCCGGAATAGTAAACTCTTTAATTGCTGTACAACCTGAAAATGCTTCATTCCCAATCTCCAGTTTATCACTTTGCAGATTTACATTTTCTAGTTTTGTACAATCTGAGAAGGTTCTGAAACCTATTTTGTTCACCGAAGATGGCAATGTAATATCCGTCAGACTACTGCACTCTGAAAAAGCCTGCGTTTCTATATTGACAACGCCTGACGATATCGTAACTGCTGTAAGTCCATTGCATCCCCCAAACGCATCGGATTCTATTGTATTAACCTTTGATGGGATCGTGACTTTCAGCAGACCTGTGCATCCGGCAAATGCATTTCTTCCAATCGTAGTTAAACCACTCGGAATATTGACACTTGTGAGACTTGTAAGTCTATAAAATGCATACGCAGCAACTCCCATCACATTCTCAGGTATCTCTAATTTGGTTAGATTGTTACATTCATTAAAACTTCTCTCACCGATATATCCTGCCGCCTTCTTATTTGTCACTGAACCCTTGACCGTAACTTTGCTAAGTGCACTGCAGCCAGAGAAGGCATAATCTCCTATATCTCCTATATTGTTTGCAAGAGATATGGTCTTAAGTCCGGTGCAGCCGCCAAAAGCCCTACTGCCTATACTCTCAAGCCCATCAGGTATATCTATTCCAGTCATGCTCGTGCAGCCCGAAAACATACCTGACTCTATCTTCTTAAGCCCCGATGGGAGCCCCACATGCATCAGGCTGCTGCAGTTTGAAAATGTGCCAAGTCCTATCGACGTAACACTGTCAGGAAGATCTATACTCTTAAGACCGGTACATAAGGAAAATGCACTTATTCCTATTTCTGTGATGTTCGATCTGACATTTACAGATGTGAGTGAACGGCAGCCTGAGAAAGTCCCTTCACTTATGATCTTCATACCAGATGGTATCACAACAGATGTCAGGCTAATACATTTTCTAAAAGCATTCTTATCTATATCTGTGATGTTATCAGGCAGATTTATACCCGTTATCTTAGTACATCCCTCAAACGCCGACTCACCTATATATCGTATGCCGTTCTTCAAATTCACCGATGTCAGTCTATCACATAGTTCAAACGTTCTCTCCTCGATTCTACTGACTCCCGAAGGAACATCCACACTTGTCAGAGCTTTGCAGCTGTAAAATGCCTTGCTTCCAATGTGGTTTACAGACGCAGCTATAGTCACGCTCTCCGCACTCTGACAATTTGCAAATGCGCTGTTGCCGATGGATGTCACTCCGCTAAGTATCCTTATCTTCGTGATATTGCCATCAGCCCACGGAGCTTTGTTATCAAAAGTATAGTCATACATCTGGCCATTACCACTTATAACAAGCTCTCCGGTTTCATATAATCTCCAGACAACATCATCACCGCATTTTCCAGATATACTCTTAACGGTCACTTCATTGTCCGCTCTGTTTACAATCTCATCGAAAAGATCAGGGTAATCCTCTGCCAATTCATTATCGACAGCCTCATGCATGTCTTTATATTTCTCTTCATAGCTGCCCTGAATAGATGTTATTAAACGGACAAACTCATTGTAATTGCCTTCTCCTATAGTCCATTTACCAAATGCCGTATTATTGTACTGTATATCCCCGAATTTTTTCGCAATATCGCAGCTCAATGTAAGACTTTGTTTCATCACATCTACTGATGCAAAATAATTTAAAGCATTCTCATCTGTCCTATTCTGGGTATAGTTAAATTCCATCCCGTAAACAGACGCCCTGAGAAGATGTATAAACTCCGTAATACATTTCATCTTTTCATACTGTTCTACAGTTTCATCTGTTGAAAACATAGTATTAGCAATGGAATCGCCTATAATCGTACCTGCTTCCGCACCGACAAGAAAGGCTTTTGAATAAACACATGAACTGAGCAAAGCCTTCCAGCCCTCGGTTATCATAGTGCTGAGGACGTCCGTTGACAGACCCAAAACAACATTGCAATTCATTGCCAGCACTGCGCTCTCAAAATCCTCTGATGCTAATGCACATTCGTCCAAAGCCATCTTTAACGGCTTATTATTATCAGGACAGCGATCTCTGAGGTCAATCAGCACTGCCTTCATATTGCTTCCCATTTCTGCCACCTGTACATATGATACAAGGAGTGATACCGCATCTCCAACAGTATTTGCTGTCTTTATAGTATCCTTAACCAGACCAAAAACTGTCGCCGAATCAGTTATCAGAGGATGATTTTTGGCAAAATAATCCTTCATCTCTTTTTCTAACAAAGCCTTCTCTGAAGATGTCATAGACGAAAGCTTTGTACTTTTCTGAAAGTATCCATTGTCAATATTATCTGCCGATTCTACAACTTTTTTTATCTGGGAAATAAGATTATTAGTCTCCGCCCATCCCTCCTGTATGCTTTTATCTACAAATTTTATCGATGTACTTTCCGCTTTAAATGCACTGAGTATAATCGCTGTATAATACCCCTTTTCATCTATAGCTCCCTCAGCTATCTTACCTGGATCAGTCACAAAATGAAGTGCTTTCCACGCATTTACTTTTTTCTCAAAACTGTTACTATCTTTATTCAGATCATCGATAAGAATCTGTGATGGATGTTTTGCCTCAACTAGTCGGTCAACATTAATCCCACTTATTGTCTCCCCATCCGCAAACATATCTGCCTTATACAGATAATAGTCAAAATCATCCCCGCCATTGCTATCTGCATATACTGATGCAATATTTACCATCATCATACAAAGCACAAGCAGAGAAACGAAGAATAATTTTGACATTCTTCTGGCCCACTTTTTCATACGAATACCCTCCTCGCATTCTAAAAAATATAGGTGTCTGCGAAACTCCTCCTTTCATGTTCTACTCTATTTTGAGTTTCGCAAACACCTATTTCGATGATTTTATTTTAATATTTTGCACTGCCTAATTGAATAGAGCGTGCATAACTTGGTTATGGTCGTGCATAACTTTCCTACTGACTCTCCACCCACTCCACAGCCTGGGTTACCATGCTGTCAGAAGTGTCTGCCCTGCCTATGACTACAGGCTCTCCCATAGGGTCGGAGCTGTCGAAGCCGTCCTCGTAGAAGAACACATTTCCTGTGCCTCGCTGCTTATCTGTCATATAGCCCGGCGTCTCATCCTGGGTGTGTGCGGTGAGGGTCACCGTATTTCCATTTACTAAGCCATTTATGGTAAGGGTCGATCCGTCAAATGAGTATGTCACATCTGAGACTATCTCTGCGCCGGAAAGGCTGTTGCCCTGTGCAGTCTCAATGACTCCGATCATGTTGTAAACCTTCGCAGTTCCATCACTGGCGAACTTGATGAGCCAGCTCTGCTGACCATACTGTGTCCAGTAACCGTCGCAGAGTTCATCGCCTGATATCAAAGCGGAGCCGGAATTTGAACCATCCTGTGGAGCTTCCGTCTGCTCCTCCGCAGCTGTATCAGTAGGTTCCTCCGTGGCCTCCTCGGTCTGATCCGCGGCCTCCGTCTGCTCTTTCCTACCAGCAGATGCGTCTTCCTGTCCACCTGAGACAGCCTCCCCATCAGGCTTTATCTCTATCCAGTCGAAAGCTGCGCAGCTGCTCATGTATGTATCAAACTGTCCTGATATATCCTCGTCATCAGATCCTTTTCTGAGGATTTCCTGTCCATCCTGTCTCATGACTGTAAACTGCGGTGTAACTTCACCATCCGCATATGTATAGAACGTCCACGCCGAAAGATTCTGATTTGGCTTGTTTGAAGGTATGCCTACAAGTGCACTGTACTTTGCAGAATATCTCATATCACCATATCCGAGATTTGAATCCGCCTGAACTATGCTGCCCTTGTCAGAAATGCCAAATGTCCATTCATAATTAAAATTATCGTCATCTGTGACATCATTTGTGGCATCTGCCTCAAGTATCAGTTCATTCACACCGTTTCCATCCAGATCATAGAGAGCATACTTAAAGCAGTTCAGATCGTCTGGCGTCTCCGTGACACTTTCCCTGGCTGATGAATAACACTCACCTGTGTATTTCCTGTATTCACCCGACTGTATAAAATCGTCCCATAAGGCATCTGCGTCAAATGAAGCCTCTGTAGTCTTCTCCTCTGTCTCAGACACAGCCTCCGTGGTATGAATTTCTGTAGTTTTTTCTGTAGTTGCCGAGTCGATATCCATCAGCCCCGGAAGGCCGCTGCATCCCGTCATGGCCACGACAGCCAGACCGGAAATCGCACTCAAAACTCCCCATCTCTTTTTCATTTTTTTGTTTCTCATTCTTTTCTCCTTCCAGGCTCCCGCTCATTTAAGGCAGCCTTTTGCAGACATGTCACACCCTGTCAGCCCAATAGTTCATGTATCTGGTTCTGAAGTTCTTCTCAAATGAAATCCCGATCGGCAGTTCTCTGCCTCCCTCCATCTGGACAAGGTCCTTCTTCACCACATTTACATAATCAAGGTTGACCACATAAGCCTCATGGCAGCGCACGAACAGACCGTTGGTCTGTGACAGAAATTTCTTCAGTGAACTGTAGAAACTGTAGTCCGACTTCTCTGTATGTATGGTCAGCTTGCGCTGGGACCTCTCGACAAATACTATGTCGTGCTGAGGTATGAGCACACGGCTGCCATCGCAGACTATCTCCATAACTGCTGCATCCTTGTTCTTCTCTATTATATTTACGGCTTTGTTCACCGCACGTGGAAGCATAAGATCCATATTGGACTTGAGAACAAAATAGCAATGCTTTGTCTCATAGACATCAGGAGCGAACTCCAGAATATTTGTAAGATAAATGATCTGGCTGAACGGCAGCAGTTCATTGATGGCAGCACTCAGGTTTATTCCATTGTAAGGAACAGCATCAAACTCTATATCCATAACCGCTATATCACACAAAAGTGTTCTGCGCTCAATCTCACCCCTAAGATCATCCGGCAAAAATATGGTTATATCAGACTCATCCGCCAACTTATTGCTGACAAGAACCTCTTTTGTTTTCTCCGCCTCTTTAATCGAATCATCACAAATTATTATTTTCATTATCTAGACCTCTCAATTAAGTATACCTGTCTATGTTACCAAAATAGGTCGTTATTTTTAAGAATTATTGCATAACTTTAGTATAATCATGCACAACTTTTCGACATAATGCAACGCAAAAAACCTATAATAATTTAAGCAGCCTCAACCTAATTAATTACTTCGTGGAGCGCCATCCGGTTTATGACAAATCCCCCGGATACTTCAGGTTCACGAACACCTTTTACCTGCAAACGCTCCACGAATCACGTACTTTATATACAATCTCCCACTCATTATCTGGCAGTCATGACATATCAGAAAATTCTGCCATCAAAACCATATTTTTATTATATTTGTTTCAATATCGCTTTCAATGTGTGACAAATATAGTGACAACTTTTATGGAACTTTGTTATAATAAACCATCAGTAAAAGGCTTTTAAACAGGAGGTATGACATGGAACAGATTCAGGATTTGATCAAAAGACATATTGATGCAAATGGATATACCATATATTCACTCGCATCAATATGCGGCATAAACAGAACCACTCTTCAGAAGGTTCTGGCCGGGCAGAGAAAACTCACTACACAGATGTACGAAAAACTCATCCCTTTCTTCTCCCTGTCCCCATCTGAAAAAGCTGAATTTGATAAATATTTTCTCATAGACCAGATAGGTCAGGACCGCTACCAGACCCATATGCAGATAAGAAACATACTTGAAACTCCTGCTGATCTCCTTGGTCAGAGCTCTGCTATTCAGGCAGATTCATTCATAACCGACGTATCGGAGATACCTGATTATGCTTTTATCCACGATCAATTCCAGATAACCAGTTTCATATATTCCATAGTCCGATATGCGATAAAGAATTTTGGAGATCCATACCTGTACATCTTTGCCGACATGAGCAAATCCTATATTTCAAATCTGCTCAAACTATTCTACAACGAGGAATTCAGCAGCCTGACTACGACACAGCTCATAGAATTCTGCAAAGTCAGGGATCTGCACGGCAACTACGACAACATGCACAATCTGCAGTGTATCGCCAATCTGCTGCCGTTTTTTTCTGCCTGCACAGGGAATTTTTCTGTCCGCTATTACTATGCAGCGCACAATGACTTTCAGATGGAAGTGATTGCATTTCCAAATTACATCATAACCAACACCCACGTGATATTTCTCTCACCTGATTTCAGGGAAGCATTCTTTGTGGCAAATGAAGAATTCCATCAGCACTATCTGGACGTGTACAATTCAGCACTGTCCAGATCCCACACTCTGACAAACGGCAAACAATCCCCATCAGAGCTGCTGGACCAGATCATGGACTCGTCACCAGCCACCTATCCAGAACACAATATGTGCATAAACGTACAGCCGACATTTGAAAAATTCTTCACCCCTTCTATGCTTGACAAGTATATGTATGATACTCCTTACCGTGATATTTTGAAGACCAAACTCTTAGCAAGGATAAAACAGCTCGAGTCTGAAAATCACACTGTCCTGTTCACATATGAGGGACTGGAATTGTTCTCCAGATATGGCAAAGTTATGAGTTTCCCCGATAATCTCGCTGCGAGAACAGACGTTGCAGACCGGATAACCATATTAAACCGCATCATAGAATCCAACACCAACGCAGAAGACTATACATTTCTTCTTATCGACAGGAATAAACTCCGCACGTCACTGAACCTGACCATATCATTTGCACCGCCCATGACAACATATATCATGCTCACCAGAAATGACGGCAATACGATATGTATTCCGCTGTGCGAATACTCCATCTGCAGTTCAATCATGGATTTCGTTCAGATGCTTCCTCAGTATGACATGATCTTGTCTGTGGAAGATACAAACCGTATATTGCAAAACCATATAGACGAACTGAGCCAGCAGCTGTGACATCTACACAGCCGCCAGCCCGGTATCTTCTATCTCTTTACTGTTATCATTCTGGCTCGGAATAAACAATCTTATCTGATCTTCTTCGTCCTCACGGATCGTCTGAACCACACCGTAATGCATGCTGACTATATCCCTGACAAACTCTATATTTCTTCTTGATAACCTTTTCTTCTCTGCGCCATGATACGCAAGCACGATTATCATCATACCTCTTCTCATTCGCCAATCCAGCATGATCCAGGCATCAGACCTGTGTCCGCCTGTCACCCTGGCAAATACGCCCTCCATGAGATACTCCACGATGGCTGCCGCATCCTGCATAGATATCGGAAGCAGTTCAAATGGTTCCAGCACCGCAGAGAAACCGACTCCCGCCGTCTTCGCCTTCTCGCTGTATTCATAAAGCAGAGAATCCACCGCAAGACATCCGCTCAGAGAGAACTCATATCTGTCCCTGGCTCCTGCCTCCAGATTATTCACATACTCGGCATATATCTTATCCCTGTCGGATACGTCTCTGAACATATTCGTTCTGCTGTACAAAATCTTCAGCTCATCATTTGACCTTGCAAGATCCCTATAGTGGTTATAGTTGTCATCCGCCAGTTTCTCTATAAGCGCCCTTCTGTTCATGACACGTTTCTTCTCAGCCCTGTTGTATATATAAGCTATAAGATTGAGAACCAGCAGCCATATAATCGTAAATGTTATCCAGAATGCAACCAGAGGCATACGGTTGTCAGCATACACAAATCTTTTCTCATCTACGATTTCATGTCCAACCGAGCTAAAAAAACCAACTAATATCATGAGTATAAGCGTCATGGTTCTGTATACATTTGCACCGGATAGGACCTCAGGCTTCATAAGCTTTCTAAACCCATGAGCCACCAGATATGTCTCAACTGCTTTTACCGATATCATCAACACATAAGCCAAAAGGTTCACCTGACCAGCCCTGACAAACAGGAGTTCGAAAACAGCAGCAAAACTTGGAATGATCGCAGTTTCGATAGCCATCAGTATATTGGCACATTGCATAACTATATAAAATATAAGGTAATTTTTCCAGATTATACCCTTGCAATATATTCCAACCAATATAAAATGCCCCAATAGTTCCAATATAGTTGCGGCAAACTTCCCAGCCACACCAAATCTCTGGATCAGGAGCACACATGTCTCCAGGCCAAATATGACAAGCAGGAGACTGAGGCGTATCCATATCCCATCTCTTTTAAATGGTATAGACCACGTTGCACAAAATATCAGTAAAGAAGCCATAAACACAAGTCCAAATTCAGCAGAGTTCATACAGATATCTCCTTTTTATCTCAAGCTACGCATTACAACTGGAATACAACCACCAGAAGCATCTTGAACTGTTCTTTTCCATATACAGCGTGTGGATGCTTTGCCGGCATGACAATCGACTCACCCTCATGAAGCTCATACTTCACACCGTCTATAGTAACCTCGCCCACCCCGTCAAGGCATGTGACAAATGCGTCTCCGCCTGACTCGTGTGTGCTTATCTCCTCATCCTTGTCAAATGCAAAAAGCGTGATGCTCATGCACACGTTCTGTGCCAGAGTCTTGCTTACAACCTGTCCTGGCTGGTATGCTACCTGATCTTTGAGTTTCAGTACCTCTGCCTGATTAATATTCTTCATGATTCCCATAATGAAGCCTCCCTTGCGTTTTATAATATATTATTGCTACTCTTTTTATAAATATTATGTTGAATTTTCAACATATCATATATTTCTTTATTATACAATTTCAGTATTTGGTATAAAGACCTGCACAGTATCCTTGGTCTGGGTTAGCACGCCGGAGTGGTTTTCTGTCATTTCGCGGACAAGCCTTATGCACCGGCGATCTTCTCTGCTGCGGTTTAGCTGGCTTACGTTGCCCTCCACTATCAGGAGCATCATGCCGTTTCTGAATCGGAGTTTTACCGACATCCACCTGCTATTTTGCTCTTCGCATACTGCATTGTACATGGCCCGCATCAGGTATTCAACTATTGATATCAACTCCACCTCACTTACAGGGATATCCAGCAGTGGTTCCACAACTGCGTCAAACTGCACGCCATGCTTTGCCGCATCTCTGCTGTATCTGCACAACAGGGCATCCACGGTCATATTTCCGCTCAGTGGGAATCCGCTGAGTTCCTGGCCATACTTTCTAAGTTTTTCAGCATATTTTCTCACAGCCTGTGCACTGTGGTTTTTCCCAAGTTCCTGAAGTTCACGGTTCTCATTTGCCAACTTCTGGTAGTGGTCATAGTTTTCCGCAGCCAGACTTTCAAGCAGAGCCTTTTCTCTCTGGATTCTCTTTCTCTCTGACCTGTTATATACTCCTGCGGCCACATTCAATGTGAGCACCAGACCTACTGTCATGAAAAGCTGACTGAGTATACCTATCAGAGTACCTTTATCCGTTACAAGTTTGAGGTAATTGCTGAAATTTATCCTGAAATAATACTCTGCCACATTTCCAATTACAAGCACTATATCAATTGTCTTATAAAGCCGTTCCCTGTCATACACCTCGGGATGCAGCAATCGTCTGAACAGACATCCCATAGGAATCGTCATGAGAACCGATGCGACCGTCGCTATTGCGATTCCCTGTACATTACTATAATTTCCAAGAGCGGCATCAGCCATAGTCTGGGCACACGATTTGAATATCAGAGTTACAAGTACCGTACCAACATTGCAGCATTGGGCAGTCAGGAAAAGTATAAGATAGTTTTTCCATATGATTCCCTTGGTAAACAGTCCTATAGTCACAAATGAAAATGATATGTCTAGCAATGGTGCAAAGAGAAGACCCACGCCCCCGATCTCTTTCATGTGCTGGACACACACATAAAACCCAAGATTCAGTGCAAACATAACGACTACACTTATCTTTTTTCTTTTATACGGCAATGACGAAAGCACAGCCGCACAAATTATGAGTGCACTTCCAACCTCAGCAACGACTTTCGCCCAATTAATACCACCTGTCATCATATCCTCCATTTTCTGTTGCAATAAACATATGTTTACAATGGGATTCTGATCTCCGTCCGAAACATATCCCGCTCATCCCGCATATATATTTCCCCATTATATTTGCGTACTATGTCGCATATTATTGCCACGCCATATCCATGATTTGCCTTATCTGCCTTGCTGGTCTTCATGTCATCCACATCCATATGCTCAGTTTCTGACTTGCTGTTCTCAACCTCTATCAACAACCA
>CAKQQK010000075.1:0-15438 GCA_934270935.1 uncultured Coprococcus sp.
TCCGTGCTTGCACGAGACCTTGGCGACTGCCGCGATAACTTGAGAAACTCGCGAAGCGTGTTTCTCATAGTTATTTATCCTTATTATCAGCATCGATCACTGACTGGATCTGTTTCATGAGAGAGTCGTAGTTAGCCTGATCGTCGATTCCACCAAGCATAGGTTCTCCGACAATATTACCATTTCTATCGACTAGTATGGTTGTAGGAAATGCCATGATGTCGGAGGCATACTTGCCTATACTTGAATCAGAGTCAATGGAGATATTGCGGTATTTTGCACCCTGGCTGTCAAGAATGGCTGCGGCTTCCTTGATAGCATCTTCGTTTCCGTCAAATGTCTCTGTGTTGATACCTACTACCTCGCCTCCCATCGATTTGATGGCATCGTTCAATTCATTAAGCTTGGATAATTCTGCGACACAAGGCTTGCAGCCGGTAAACCAGAAATTAACGACGGTTACTGCATTATTGGAAAACAGGCTTTCGTCAACAGAATTACCGTCAAAATCCTTGCAGGAGAAACTTTTGAAAGGTGTGATTTCATCGGAACTGTCGTTCTGGTCGGTGCTTTCTGATCCTGCATTATTATTTTCGATTTCGGTTATCTGCTTTTCAATCTGTCTGATAGTTTCAATATCATCGTTAAGTGTTTTCAGTTCATCATCCGTAAAGGATTCCTTGTTCGATTCTATTATGCCGGCCAGATAATCGGCATAATCTCCGCTTGGATCAGCATTGCTTTTATTCGCCATGCCAAATGCCTTGTTCCATACATCCTGGTGATCTGCAAAGATCTGGTTCTCCTGTTGATATAAATCATCCAGCTTCGTGTTGGAATCGTCCGCAGCTTCAGTGGTGACTTCTGCCTGGGTTTTTGGTGAACTCTCAGTTGTGGCAGATCCTGATCCGTTACATGCCGTGAGAGATAATGCTGCACAGAGAGTGATAATAGATATTAATGTTTTTTTTGTCTTCATAAATAATTGCTCCTTTAAATAATAATTTAGATAATATTAGTGTGGCTGATTGTTACACGTTGGTTTTGGAAGATTGTTCATGTCCCTTTTGGGAACATGGCTTTCCCATAAATTGATAGTGGATCGCGTCTTTTGGACAGGCCTTTATACACGCTCCACATCGTATGCATTCCGGATGATTTGGTGTTTTGCATACATCTACATCCATTTTGCATGCCTTTGAACACTTACCGCATCCGACACATTTGCTGCTTTCAACCTTGATACTCATAAGGCTGACCTTGTTGAATAATGAGTAGATTGCGCCGAGAGGACAAATCCATTTACAGAAGGGTCTGTAGAACAGAATACTCAGAACGACAACTGTAATTAAAATAAGGCATTTAAATGAAAACAGCTTTCCGAGTGCAGAGCGTATAGCTGCATTTCCGAGTGAAAGTGGTATAGCACCTTCCAGAACACCTTGTGGACAAATAAACTTACAGAAGAACGGGTCTCCCATTCCTATGGAGTTCGTTACAAGCATCGGCAGAAGTATAACGAAAACAATAAGGATTATATATTTCAGGTATCTTAGTGGTTTCAGCCTGGCTGTGGAAAACTTTTTTCCGGGAATTTTGTGAAGCAGATCCTGAAACCATCCAAATGGACACAAAAACCCACATATAAATCTTCCGAGGATCACACCGATTAAAATGAAAAAACCGGTTATGTAGTAAGAAAATTTAAATTTGGATGATCCGACGACCGCCTGAAATGCACCAATGGGACACGCTCCTGTTGCAGCAGGACAGGAGTAACAGTTTAGTCCTGGTACGCATACTGTTTTTGCTTTGCCCTGATAGATCTTGCCTTTAAATAAATTGGGGATGTGAATATTGGTAAGCAGCGTGGCTGCTGCCTGTATCCATCCGCGTATTCTGGCTGTTTTTTTTGACAGTGATTTATTCTTATCCAATTCCTACACACTCCAGACATAATTTTATTGCTTTGCTGAGCACGGCAGCTGCTTCACCTCTGACTGCACCATAGCTAATCATCGCTATACCCGTGATGAGTAAAATGGTCTGAGACATTTTCCTGTACTTCAAGATATTGCAACTCCTTTCATGATTGTGTTTGTTGACCAGCTGACTTGGATATTATACAATAGCTGTTGTAAAATTTTTGTTAAGAAGGATTTTTGTTAAGAAACAGGTGACAGTTTTGAGATTATTGATAGTTGAAGATGAGAAGCAGATATGTGATATGGTTGCGAAAAGCCTGTATGATGCCGGGTATGAGGTGGATACCTGTTATGACGGAGAAGAGGCTCTTGAATGCATTCTGTCAGAGGAATATGACCTGATCGTTTTGGATTTGAATCTGCCGGGTATGGATGGAATGGAGATTTTAAAGGAACTCAGACAGAAAAATGAAGAGACAAAGGTTATCATATTATCTGCGAGGGGACAGATCGCGGATAAGGTTGAAGGGCTGGATGCGGGTGCAAATGATTATATGGAAAAACCATTTCATTTGCAGGAGCTTGAGGCACGTATCAGAAGCCTTACAAGAAGAAAATTTGTACAGAAGGATGTATGTCTGGAAAGCGGTGGCATAAAGTTTGACACGATAAAACGTGAGGCATACGCAAAAGGAGAGAAGGTTCCCCTTACAAGAAAAGAAAATGGAATCCTGGAATATCTGCTTCTTAATATGGGCAGACCGGTAAGCCAGGAGGAATTGATGGAACATGTCTGGGATGCTTCAGTGGACAGCTTCAGTGGAGCCATCAGAGTACATATGTCTTCGCTGAGAAGAAAGCTTAAGGCAGTGCTTGGGTATGATCCGATTTTGAACAAGGTGGGAGAAGGGTATAAGATACGAGAGGAGTCCGACAGATGAAAAGAATGTCGCTGCAGTGGAGACTTACCTGTATAATCACATTATATATTGCGCTTATATGTGGATGTCTTACTTTGCTTGTCTATAAAAATGGAGTGTATTATATTGATTCTCTGCAAGAAACCGTTGATGCCCAGGGAGATGATAATGGGAGCGGTACTGATGAGATATATATCAGTATTCCAGAGGATAAGTGGGATGAATTTGCAAATGATTTTTCTGTTAAGGTGTACAATAATAAGGCAGATTACAAGAAAAACAGCCTGATAATTTCTGCCTTGCTGGCCTTGCTTGGCGGAGTAGCTACATATTTTATAAGTGGGCATGCACTAAAGCCTATCAGTGAGTTTTCAGATAAAATTGAAGAGGTACAGGCACAGAATCTGGCAGCTTCACGAATAGAAGAAAACAATGTTAAAGAACTGAACCAGCTCAGCGTTTCATATAACAAGATGCTTGAACGCCTCTCGGATGCATTTGAGATACAGAGACAGTTTACTGCAAATGCAGCGCATGAGCTCAGAACTCCACTGTCTTTAATGCAGATACAGCTTGATTCATATAATTCTTCCCGGCATCCGGGAGATGATGAAGTCACTCTGCAGACGATAAAGATGGTAACTGAACAGAATGAGAGACTCAGCAAAATGGTAAAGACACTTCTTGATATGAGTGAGCTTCAAACTGTGAGCCGGGATGATAAAATAATGGTCGATGCGCTTGTTGATGAGGTATTGGCGGATCTGGAACCTCTTGCACAGGAAAAGGATATAGAACTTATTGGAGAATGTACGGATGTAACGATGATAGGAAGTGACATCCTTATTTACAGGATGTTATACAATCTTGTTGAGAATGCTATAAAATATAACCGCACAGGAGGACGGGTTACAGTAACAGCGCGTCAGAAGGAAAAACACGTTTACCTGTCAGTAGAGGATACCGGAAATGGCATCCCGGAAGAACTGAAGGATCGCGTGTTTGAACCTTTCTTTCGCGTGGATAAATCCAGAAGCCGTGAGCTTGGCGGCGTAGGACTGGGACTTGCTCTTGTCCGCGAGATCGTGATAGTGCATGATGGTAATATTGCAGTTAAGTCTAATCCGTCTGGAGGAACGACTTTTGAAGTCGTTTTATAAAGTGAGCATTATATTGTTGCCGCTGCGGATTTTTCACGGCTAATTTTATTTTCCCCGAATTTTCGTCTCAGCTGTTTCATAACCCACAGGTACGCAGGTATCAGGAAGAGATCAGCACATACCCATGCAAGCGGACTTCCAAGTGATACGCAGATGAAACCGAAATGAGGCACCAGCACGAAACCGGCAACAGAACGGGCGATCATCTCACATATGCCTGCAAGTATGGCGAAAGTCGAGTAGCCAAGCCCCTGTATCATGAATCTTACGATATTCACAAGCGCCAGGAATATGTAGAATGCGGCATTGATAACCACGAATTCATATATGTAGCCGATAAGCTCAATCTGTTCCTTCTTTACAAAGAGAAGTGCAAGCTGCTTTCCGAACGCGATGGAGAAAGCCAGAGCCACGAGGGCATATATGATTCCCATCTTGATACACGCCTTAAGACCCTGATCAACACGGTCAAGACGCTTGGCACCAACATTCTGACCTCCGTATGTTGCCATGGTGGAGCCCATTGCATCGAAAGGACAGCACATGAACATGCAAATCTTGGATCCTGCTGATACGGCTGCAACATATGTTGAACCCATATCATTGACTGCGGTCTGTAGAATGACACTGCCTATGGCTGTTATGCTGTACTGCAGTCCCATAGGCAGACCCATACCGCAGAGCTTAAGGCAGTGACGCATGCTGAATGTCCAGTCCTCTTTGCAGAATTCAAGATACTTCAGTTTCTTTGTCATATATATCGTACATATGATTCCTGACACTGCCTGTGAAGCTACTGTGGCAACTGCCGCTCCGGCAACACCCATAGGAACAACAAGTATAAGATCAAGTATTATGTTGACAATTGATGAACCCACAAGGAATATGACAGGTGTGATACTGTCTCCGAGTGATCTCAGTATCCCGGCGGTCAGGTTGTAGAGGAAGGTTGCCGGAATGCCCAGGAATATTATAAATATGTATATATATGCATCATCGATGATATTCGAAGGTGTTCTGAGAGCCTTGAGTATCTGCATGGTGAATATACTTACAGCCACTGTTATAACAGCAGCCAGTGCAACGGATGACCATATACTGTTGATTATATAAGCCTTAAGAGCCTTGAAATCCTTCGCACCGTAAGCCTGGGCAACAGGGATTGCAAATCCGTTGCAGATTCCTATACAGAATCCGAGTATCATGAAGTTGATGCTTCCGGTGGAACCCACCGCCGCCAGTGCGTCAGTTCCAAGTTTCTGCCCGACTATTACAGAATCTACCATATTATAAAACTGCTGAAATATCAGACCAAAGAGAAGGGGCAGACCAAAGTTCAATATAAGCTTTGAAGGCTTGCCTTCAGTGAGGTCTTTTGTGCCACTGATGCGCGCAATAAAATTCTTCATGTGATTCACCTCTCAAAAATCTAGTTGTTTGTTTATAAATCGTTTGTTTTCACGATATCGTGTATTTGCTAGTTAATCACCTTTTAATGATTTTATATATGGAAAAAAGGTGATTAAACGTGGTAAAATGTAAACACTTTTGTAATGCTGAAAACTTGATATATATTAGTCTCTGAACTAATATAAGTACAGACATAAAAGTGATGAAAATAGATAAAATAATTGTGCATAAAGCGCATGTATTATATGTCGAAAAGGGATAGTTGTATGAGTAAGAAAGACAGGCAGCAGGTCAGAGATCTGAGCAGCGTAGGCAATGTATCGACAAAAGCATACAGGCAGAAGATTCTGTTGAAGCAGGCAGAGCAGCTCACAAGGGAGCTTGAGAAGAACCGGCAGGAGGACAGAGAGACCCAGGCAGATGGAATAATCAGACAAAGGGTAATAAAAAGAAAAGGCACAAGAATTGCATACAGAATAGTAGGTATGTTATTCGCCCTGGCTGGTTTGGCGTGTATGTGGTGGGCCATGGGAGGACATTACAGAGTACCTAAGGCAGTAGTGGCAATTGTGTTGATGACTTATGGATTCTATGTTATCAGGGCATCTTTTCGCAGTGCTGCATATGATGCAATGTATTTATTTGGACCGGATGTGGTTACCATACTCCAGAAGAAGAAAAGCGTGGTCATTCCATATGAAAAGATCACCGGATATACGATGATAGAGCCTGATCCGGATTTGCGGTATTATATCATAAAATTTGATGTAAACAGACAGAGTTATATCGTGCCATTTGCCGGGGCGAAGGCAAAAAGTGAATCAGTGTACAATATTTTCAGAGAGAAGGTAAGAACTGATGAAGAATAAAATACTTGAAAAGCTGCAGTGTAGTGAGGGATATGTGTCAGGACAGGAACTGTGTGAGCTGCTTGGGGTATCCAGAACAGCGGTATGGAAGAATATACAGGCACTAAAAAATGACGGTTATGTGATAGAAGGTGTAAATAACAAGGGTTATAGACTGGTGAGTGAGCCTGATGTTATGTCTGAGGAGAAAATCTCAAAGTATCTAGAGACCAGAACATTTGCCAGAAAGCTGTATTATTATGATGAGACGGATTCAACAAACACTCGTGCCAAGATAGCAGGTGAGACTGACTGCGTGCATGGAGCTTTGTTTGTAGCAAATGAACAGACTGCCGGTAAGGGGCGCAGAGGGCACAGCTGGAATTCGGACAAGGGAACTACCATATCCATGTCGTATCTGCTAAAGCCGGATATAGATATATCATGCGTGTCAAGGATAACGTTGGTGTCGGCGGTGGCTCTTGCAAGGGCATTCAGCAAGGTTGACGGCGTGAAGCCTCAGATCAAATGGCCAAACGATGTACTGTCCGATGGCAAAAAGCTGGTGGGTATCCTCACAGAGATGAGTTCCGAGGGAACGGACATAAGTTATGTTGTGGTGGGAATAGGAATCAATGTGTACAACCGCAGCTTCCCTGAGGACATAGCCGATAAGGCCACATCCATATTGCTTGAAAACGGCAAGGGCTGTGACAGATCTTGGTTCATTGCCCAGGTTTCAAATGAATTTGAAAAACTGTATGATGAATTTATACAGCATAAGGATCTGGAATTTCTTGTTGATGAGTACAACAGTTATCTTGTGAACAAGGATAAGCAGGTATATATCATAGAGGGAGATCAGAAGACTGAGTATACAGCCGTGGGACTTTCCACGGACGGCGGACTTCTCGTCAGGGATGCTGATGGAGCTGTGCGCGATATAATATCAGGGGAAGTATCCGTCAGAGGTATATATGGATATGTCTGATATATGATCAAGTATCATGTCTATGAATGAAGTCCACACCTGTTTGTAATGACAAGCTGCGGATTATGTATTGGAGATAAACATTCATTTGTATGTCGGTAAATGCGGCTTAATAATATTAATAAATGACAGGCATGATTCAAAAAAACTAGAAATATAGCCCCTTATGGTTTATAATCGGCAGTGGGTATATAACATAACTTAGAAAATTCAAAGATGGAGGACATAAAACATGGAAAAGATTCAGATGACCACACCACTTGTAGAGATGGATGGAGATGAGATGACCAGAATTCTCTGGCAGTATATCAAGGATGAGCTTATCTATCCATTTATAGATCTCAAGTCAGAGTACTATGACCTTGGACTTGTACATAGAAATGAGACAGATGACAAGGTAACATTTGACTCAGCATATGCAACACAGAAGTATGGTGTAGCTGTAAAGTGCGCAACAATCACACCTAATGCTGCAAGAGTTAAGGAGTACAATCTCAAGGAGATGTGGAAGAGCCCTAACGGAACTATCAGAGCAATTCTTGATGGTACAGTGTTCAGAGCACCTATCGTTGTAAAGGGAATCGAGCCATGTGTTAAAAACTGGAAGAAACCTATCACTATCGCAAGACATGCATACGGCGATGTATATAAGAGCGTGGAGATAGATGTTCCAGGACCTGGAACAGCAGAGCTTGTATTTACAGGTGATGACGGTCAGGTTATAAAGGAGACTATCCACAAGTTTGACGGACCTGGTGTTCTTCAGGGACAGCACAACGTGGACAAGTCGATTGCAAGTTTTGCAAGAAGCTGTTTCAAGTATGCGCTTGATACAAAACAGACACTGTGGTTTGCGACAAAGGATACCATATCAAAGAAGTATGACCACACATTCAAGGATATCTTCCAGGAGATATTTGATGCGGAATATAAGGAGCAGTTCGATGCAGCAGGTATCGAGTACTTCTACACACTTATAGATGATGCGGTTGCCCGTGTTATGAAGAGCGAAGGCGGTTACATCTGGGCATGTAAGAATTATGATGGAGATGTAATGAGTGACATGATCTCATCAGCATTTGGTTCACTTGCCATGATGACATCAGTTCTCGTATCCCCTGATGGAAAGTATGAGTACGAGGCTGCCCATGGAACGGTTATGAGACATTACTACAAGCACCTTGCAGGTGAGGAGACATCTACAAACTCAGTTGCGACTATATTCGCATGGTCAGGAGCACTCAGAAAGCGTGGAGAGCTTGACGGAATCCAGGCACTTCAGGATTTCGCAGATAAGCTTGAGGCAGCAACCATCAAGACTATAGAGGATGGCAAGATGACAAAGGATCTGGCTCTTATCACAACCCTCGAGAACCCAACAGTTCTCAACAGTGAGAACTTTATCAAGGCTATCAGAGAGACACTTGAGGGAATGCTCTAAAGATCACTAAAAATAACTGTTTGTGACTTATGAATGGTATGTTTTACATACAGTGTTTTGAGACAAGTGATTCAGGATAATAAAAGAGTTGAGAACATATAATGAAAGAAGCATATCACCTTTATTCAAACAATGGATAAAGGTGATATTTTTTATCCCATTGTGTAAAATGTGGCATTGGGTTAAAATAGCTTATATAGTATGCCTAAAGTAGTATGTCTATAGTAGTATGTCTATAGTAGTTGGGGTATCGGAGTTCAGCGTATAAGATAATGAGGAGTTGTATTTATGAGAATTGAGCATGTTGCCATGTATGTGAATGACCTTGAAAGGGCGAAGAGTTTTTTCGAGAGATATCTGGGGGCATCGGCAAACAAGGAGTATCACAATAAAACGACGGATTTCCGTTCATACTTTCTCACATTCGATGATGGTGCAAGACTCGAGATAATGAACAGACCTGGAATGGATGATCCTGAAAAAACGCTTAACAGAACAGGATTGATACATATAGCGTTCAGCGTGGGAAGCAGAGAAAAGGTGGATGAACTTACCAGGTTACTTGAGTCTGATGGCTACGAGGTGATAAGTGGACCAAGGACGACAGGCGATGGCTACTATGAGAGTTGTGTGGTTGCTATAGAAGGGAATCAGATAGAAATTACGGTATAGAATGCTATTATAAATCGACTGGGGATCATAGTACAGAACATCATAGTATAGAAAGTCATTATAAATCAGATGAAAACTATGGTATAGTATTAAAAACCATAGTAATAAAAATGTAGTAGATAGATAAAAAACATAGTAAGTGGGAATTCAAACAGAGATTTCAGTATAGGAGGTATAATACAATGGACAATCAGGTATTAGAGGTAATAAGGAAGAGAAGTTCGGCTAGAGCGTATAGTGATGAAGAGGTTACGAAGGAGCAGCTTGAGAAGATTATTACGGCGGGACTTCAGGGACCTACAGGTATGAATAAGAAAGAGATACATTTTACAGTCGTCAAGGGTGATGCGCCAATTCTGGAAGAACTCGATGCGGAAAAGAGGGCACTTCGCGGACAGGACAAGCAGCCACACAATTTCTATTATGAGGCTCCTGTTCTGATATTTCTGAGCGCAGAGGATGATTTCAGATGGAGCAAGGTGGATTCAGGAATTGCAGTTCAGAATATGGCTATAGCGGCAGAGAGCATGGGACTCGGAAATCTGATAATCGGCTGCGTGTATGATGCACTTCACGGGGAAAAGAAAGCATATTTTGACAAGGCGCTTGCAATACCAGAAGGGTATTCGTTCCAGATAGCACTTGCAGTTGGACATAAGACCGATAACAAGACACCTCATGATTACGATGTCGCTGCGCAGGTAAGTTATCTATAGTTTGTCGTAAAAGGCCATTCACTATGTGACAGGGCATAATGAAAATGTTATCGCGCATGGCGTGTTGACATATTATATTATGAATTGTAGGAGATGAGATAAGAAAAATATACAGGGAGGATATAGCATATGGGGAAACTTGTAATGGGGTATTGGGACTGCCCTTATTGTAGTACGAAACATATAGAAGGAACGAAACGGGAGTGCCCGTCCTGCGGAAAGCCGAGAGGACAGGAAGTTAAGTTCTATATGGATGGAGTGCGGTATTTGTCTGCGGAGGAGAGCCAGACAAAGGGAAAAGGTGCCGACTGGTTGTGTGATCATTGTGGCAATTACAATTCTGCACTTAACACACGGTGTAGCAGCTGTGGTGCTGAACGGGATTCACAGGATAAGGCTTATTTTGATGTCAGGAAAGAACAGGATGCAAAGAATGCCAGAAGTGCATCTGGAACAGGAACAGCTGCCGGAGGACAAAACAGCGGGCAGGGTGGCCGCAAACGGGGCCGCTCATTTGGAGCGTGGAAGATAGTGCTGATCGGCATGCTGGTGATAGCGGCGATAATCAGCCTTGCGGCGATCATAACTATGCCGAAGAAAAGAACAGTCACAGTCAAGGATATGTCGTGGAAGACCAGTGTTGATGTGGAGAAATATCTTCTGTGTGATGAAGATGACTGGGAACTCCCCGAGGGCGCTACGCTAAAGACCACGAAACAGGAGGTACACCATACTGAACAGGAATATGTGGGTGAGCGCGAGGAGACCTATGATTCATATGAAGTGATAGGTTCCCATGTGGAGTACAGCTACGAGGATAATGGAGATGGAACATTTTCCGAGGTGGCAAATAATGTGGATGATTACGGATATGTGACGAGAACGAGGTCTGTCCCGGTGTACAGAGATAAGCCTATATACCAGACGAAGTATTACTATACGATATGGCGGTGGAAGTACGACAGGACGGAGACTGCGGAGGGTGGTGGAAAGACACCGGAATACCCGGATCCCCAGCTCACAGACAAGGAGAGACTAGGGGAAAAATCAGTTGAATATGAAGTCACATGTGAAGTGAAGAATAAGGAAAAGACATATAAAGTTAAAGAGGCTATATATGACAAACTTGATATCGGAGAGACATATAATGTCAAGGCTGACTCTGAGGAGATAGTGAGTATCATAGAGTAGAGACTTGAGAATGCGGAGACGGACGAAAGTGACAGGGCAGCAGACGACTAGTCGGTGGCAATTTCAAAATATGTGGATAGAAAAGATCATAGGAGAGAATGTGGCTGATCCTGAAAGACCATTTTAATATAGCTGTAGGCGGTAGGTACGAAGAAATATAAATGAATATATCCCCGGACGGATAGGACATAATGCAGCTCACTGCTTTGAGCAAGATGTCGAATCCGTCCGGTATTTTTATAATTAAAATGAATAACATTAATGTCTGTCGAATACTATGTATTTGAGACGAAAAAGTTAAGGCGGACATTGAATGAGAGGGAACCTTGATAGGAAAATTGACTTTCGTACCATACAGCTCATGGCAGCTGCAGTTTCATTGATTTTAGTGCTTTGTGTGACGACTGGAATTATAGGAGCATTTGCAAAGGCTGATGATGGAAGTTATGTACTGCAGGACAGATCAATCGCAGAACTTATGGGGGATTTTGGCGTGATATGCTTTGATACCCTGAATGCCCAGACACATTTGCACAGCAACTTTATAACAAAGACGCTAAATGCGAATTCCAACTCGGGACTCAGAAATTCCTACGGGGTGTATGAGGAGTTCTATTTTGAGAACGCTGAGAAGATGAACGGCTGTGTGTCGGATGTGGATACAGATACGCTGTATACAGGCGCGGACATTAGAAGGGCAGAGGATGGCAGCGTTTATATAATTATGAACAGTGGAGATGAGGTAAAGCTTGACAGACCTGCAAATGTTAAGACTGACGTGGAGCTTGCTGAGGAGGGAGAATACTCGAAGTTTGCCGACATGCCGGACATACAGAGAAGATTTATTGAATACAGTCTGGAACTTAGATCACATGCTGATACAGATGGGACTGTGGATATAGAGCTGGATGGAGATATAAATAACAGACGAATTGCGGTAAAAGGCGATGGTATGCATGTTGTGTCGCTGGACTACAACAAAATGTCGGCAAATACCAATCCGATTTATTTTGAGTTTCCAGATTATGATGGCGATACCGTCCTGCTCATGAATATTGATCTGAGCGGTGCGCAGGATGTTGTGTTCGGTGATATGATACTTGGCAGCAAAAATGATGCGAAGGCAAATGACAATGGAAACTATTTTATTGCCTGCAACAAGATGTATTTCAACTTTTATGACAGCTCGGCGGGAGATGGACAGTTCAGCGGCAGTATTACATTTGCAGGTCGAGGATTTGGAACAGTGCTGGCTCCAAAGGCATCAGTAAATCTCGGGCATAACTGGGATGGATGCATTGTTAGTGATATATTCTCAAACAGCGGAGAGTTCCACAGAGTGCCGGGAACTGATTTTCCAAGTGAAGAACCTACAACCGGGAACACTACAACAGAGGGCACAACGACGGAGGATACGACTACAGAAGAAACAACGACGGAGGACACAACGACGGAGGATACAACAACAGAGGACACAACGACGGAGGACACGACGACGGAAGATACGACAACCGAGGATACCACAACGGAAGATACGACAACCGAGGATACCACAACGGAAGATACGACGACAGAAGATACGACGACAGAAGATACAACCACAGAGGATACGACAACCGAGGATACCACAACAGAAGATACCACAACGGAAGATACAACGACAGAGGATACAACGACGGAAGACACGACCACGGAGGATACAACGACAGAGGATACAACGACGGAAGACACGACCACGGAGGATACAACGACAGAATCTACGACTGGAAAGACCACAGAAGATACAACGACAGAATCTACTACTGAAAAGACAACCGAGTCTACCACAACAGAAGATACGACAACGGAACATACCACATGGAGCACGACCGGCACAACAGTGACAATGACAACGACGCGCAGTACTCCGCCAGGCAGACATCCCGATACCGGTGACAGGCTTCCCTTAAAGGAGATAACTGGTGTGATAGTACTTGCACTTATGGGAAGTGCGGGGATAGTGATATATAAAAAATTAAGAAAATAGACATATACCATTGAAAATGACATATAAATTATAGCAGATCTTTAGCACCGCCATGTATACAGTAATATGTTACATGGCGGTGTTTCTGTATAGGTGGTTAAAACTGCTCTCAGTATTGCATAATATGTTCGGATGTGATATATTTTAAAGGAATTTTGTGGTACAAAATACCATGGCATGAGAATGTGTTTACATTATTTGACACAGAATAATAAGAAGGCACATTCTTTATTTTTGCTCATATAAGATAGGAGAACAAGACCATGACGATAACTGATGAGACAATTGATTATGTTGGTATCCTGGCTAAGCTTGAGCTCTCCCAGGAGGAGAAGGAGCAGGCAAAGAAAGATATGTCAGACATGCTTGATTATGTCAGCAAATTGAATGAACTTAATACAGATGGTGTGGAGGCTATGAGCCATACATTCCCATACAATAATGTGTTCCGCGAGGATGTGGTCACAAATGGCGACGACAGAGAGAACATGCTGAAGAATGCACCGGAGCAGAAAGATGGCTGCTACAAGGTGCCAAAGACATTTGACTAGGAGGAAGGCTGAAGTGAATTTAATGGGTATGACAGCTGTAGAGCTGGGAAAAGCTATTAAAGACGGACAGGTAAGCGTAGTTGAAGCGACACAGGCCTGTCTTGACAGCATCGAGGCGTGCGAGAAAGATTATAATAGTTTTGTTACGGTTGATCGTGAGGGAGCACTTGCCCAGGCCGAGGAAGTGCAGAAGAAGATAGATGCGGGAGAGCTTAACGGTCCTCTTGCAGGAGTTCCGATAGCAATAAAGGATAATATGTGTCAGGAGGGTGTGCAGACAAGCTGTTCATCAAAGATCTTGTCAAATTTTGTCCCAACATATACTGCTGAGGCTGTTGTGAAGCTCAAGGAAGCGGGAGCGGTTATAGTAGGACATACCAACATGGATGAGTTTGCCATGGGAAGTACGACTGAGACGTCATATTTCGGCGAGACAAAAAATCCATGGGATACAGATAGAGTTCCAGGTGGTTCATCAGGTGGATCAGCGGCAGCAGTTGCCGGTGAGGAGGTACCATGCGCCCTCGGTTCAGATACTGGTGGATCTATCAGACAGCCTGCTTCGTTCTGCGGTGTTACCGGAATCAAGCCGACCTATGGAAGAGTGTCAAGATACGGACTTATAGCATATGGTTCATCACTTGACCAGATCGGGCCTTTGGCTAAGAATGTTGAGGACTGTGCAACGATCCTTGAGATCATATCACAGTATGACAAGAAGGACTCAACATCAGTGAACAGAGATGACAACGATTTCACAAGTGCACTTGTGGATGATGTGAAGGGGCTTAAGATCGGACTTCCGAGAGATTATTTCACAGAGGGACTTGAGCCTGAGATAAAGGAAGCTATATATGGTGTTGCTGAGGCGCTCAAATCAAAGGGTGCAATAGTTGAGGAGTTTGATCTCGGTATGGTTGAGTATGCTATTCCTGCGTACTATATTATAGCATCAGCAGAGGCAAGCTCTAATCTTGAGAGATTTGACGGAGTAAAGTATGGATACAGAACATCAGAGTATACAGATCTCCACAACATGTACAAGAAGAGCCGTTCGGAGGGATTTGGCCCTGAGGTAAAGAGAAGAATCATGCTCGGTTCATTTGTACTGAGTTCAGGATATTATGATGCATATTATGTAAAGGCTCTCAAGGCAAAGGCGCTCATCAAACAGGCGTATGACAAGGCGTTTGAGAAGTATGATATCATCCTCGGACCTGTTGCGCCTACAACAGCACTTAAGATGGGTGAGTCACTCTCAGATCCTATCAAGATGTATCTGGGTGATGTGTACACTGTTCCTGTAAATCTTGCAGGACTTCCGGGAATATCGCTTCCGTGTGGAACTGACAAGAATGGAATGCCTATAGGTGTGCAGATGGTTGGAGACGCATTTGACGAGAAGACTATTATCAGAGCAGCGTATGCTTTTGAGCAGACTAGAGAGTACAAGAGACCTGCACAGGTTTCAGAAAGGGGGCTGTAAGAGATGGCAAAGACATATGAGACAGTCATCGGACTTGAGGTCCATGTAGAGCTTGCGACCAAGACAAAGATATTCTGCGGCTGCAGCACAGCATTTGGAGG
>CAKQQK010000076.1:0-15059 GCA_934270935.1 uncultured Coprococcus sp.
TATGACATTTACAGTTGACTCCGTCAGATTGTACACGGTCAATATTGCGGATACACAGCACGGAAAGATCACAGTTACAGAGGAAGGCGGAACAGAGGTTTCAAATGGTCAGACTGTGGATGAAGGAACACTTCTCACATATACAGCAGTGCCAGACAAATACTATGATTTCGATACATGGACAGACGATGCTGCAGATCAGGCTGAGAGCACATTTGCAAAAACTCTTGATGGAAACATCACAGTTGGAGCTGCATTTAAGCCTAGATATGCAAAGGTTAAGATATGGTCAGTACAGAACGGAAAGATTCAGGTAGTGACTGCCGGAGGCAGGAAGGTATCTGACGGAGATACGGTCAGAGAGGGCACGATACTTGTGTGTACAGCAGTTCCTGATGCACACTGTGATCTCTCAGCCTGGGGCGCAGATGCCAAGGGCAAGACTGGCAAAACTGTCAGACTCAGAGTTACGAAGGATATGAGTGTCAGGGCTGTATTCAAGTTCAGATACAGCCGTGTGACTATAGCAAAGACTGTAAATGGCCAGATCACAGTCAAGACTGCGGACGGCAGGACATTGAAGAGCGGATCAAAGATCAAGGAAGGTTCAACGATCATCTGTACTGCAAAGCCTGCAAAGAACTGTATTCTCAGGACATGGTCCGGAAATGTGACAGGAAAGCAGACAGTTCGCAAGGTGGTGGTAAATAAGGATATTACTGTAAACGCTAAATTTGCAGCTAAGGTACCTGCTAAAACTGTAAATGGAATAAACAGAAACATCCATGCAAAAGCAGCCGGAAGTTCGCTGACGGTTGTGTGGGGCAAGGTTATCGATGCAGATGGATATGAGATCTATATGCAGCAGTGCTATAAGGACTTTGACTCAAATAGCAAGGTAAAGGTAGTGAAGGGTGCGGCAAACACCAGGACAGTTGTATCTAAGATAAATAACAAATCACTTGCTGAATATGGTATAGTTAAGACACAGATTAGAGCGTACAAATATGTGAACGGTAAAAAGAAGTATGTGGATATAAGTGTGATGCTTCACACTGTGATAAGCAGTTCTGAATACACGAATGTCAAGAGTATGTCACTTGCAAAGAAGGCGTATACTCTGAATGTAAATCAGACCGCAGTACTAAAACCGGTACTGACAAAGGTTAATCCTAAGAAGAAACTGCTTGGCAAGGATCATGGTCCGTTCGTACTGTACTATTCAACAAACAAGAATGTGGCAACTGTCAGTGCTTCTGGCAAGATTACCGCTAAGGCTTCAGGAAAATGTACGGTATATGTCATCACAGTGAATGGTGTTACACAGCCGGTACAGATAACGGTGAGATAGAAAATTTCACAGATTATAAGAAAAAAGCATCCGGGGACTGGGTAGCCAGCCCCCGGATGTATTTATATCAGAAGTTGAGATCCTTGCAAAGACGAAAAAACTAGCCAATTACTAGCCGTTTGGTTAGTGTACATGAAAAAAATGATAATTTATAATAGAAAGGAACAACAAACAACAAGGGTAAAACTGCGCAGATGACTTTGAACCTCGTAAATCATAGATAGTTTAGGGGCTTTGAAGTCATCTGGCATTTTCCCGACAATAATTAAAGAAAGGGGACATTTAATGAGAAAGAGGGTACTAAGTTTCGCCCTTGCGGCGAGTATGACGCTGTCTCTTCTGTCCGGGTTTGCCCCCGGTGCTAAGGCCTATGCGGCTGATGATGATTCCGGGAACACTGGCAGTCAGGTAAAACAGAGAGAGATTGACAGTGCGACATATAAGGATCTGAATTTGAATCTCACGGTTGATGAGTCAGAGGCGGCGGTTCCTTATAGTGAGACAGGAGTTACAAGCCTGGTCACGGGAAATGAGATATATGTGGAGGCCAACGGCAGGAATGGCAACAAGTATACAGTCCGTGACGGATTTGACAGGTGGCAGGATAGGAGTGAGGTTTTTGACAGAAAATCCGATATCAATGACGACTGGGGAAACCTGGACGGAGCCTATGATTATTACAACATAAGCCCTAATATAAAGGGAAAGAAGGGTGGAACCATAGGAAGCAAGCTCAGCAGCAACAGAGGGAACTCGCTGAGCAATAGCAGTGCAGATTTTTATGGAATATATGCCACCAGTGTTTCATTTGACGGTGGTGACAATAAGGAAAATTATATAGCTGAACTTCGTGCATATGGATATGGTGATACATGCACGTTTGGCGGCAAGACACTTCGTGGCAAGATTGAGGTTGCTATCATGAAAGTGTCATCGAGTGGGCAAAGAAGCGTGCTGAGACGTTTAAGCCCTACACTCACAGCCGGCAACGTATATGGCGGAGACAGACTTTCGTATTTTACCAGAGTATATGCACAGGATATGGATGCGCTTTTTGAGATTGAGAAAGCGGATGTGGACGGCGATGGCTTGGATGATCTCCTGGTATACTGTGGTGCATACGAAGATGACAGTGAAGGAAACAGATATGCACTTGTCAATGTGTATATGGGAGCTGGAAGTGGATATTTTTCAAGTACACAGGTACTTAGGCTTAATTGTGGTCCGGCATCGTATTTTCAAAATAGCAATGACTGGAAACACATTTTAAGGCGCACACCGGTTGTTACTATAGCAGGCGGAGATTTTGAGAGGGATGGAACATCTGATGTTGCTGTTGCTGTATCTGCTCCGACTGAGCACAGTAATGTTTCGTCTGCCGCACGTTTGTCAGTTTACAGCTATGACAAGCAGACAAGGGCTTTGGAGACTATAGATGGGCTTGGAAACATATCATTGTCAAGCGGTGACGGAAAAGCTATGGTTTCAGCAAACTGTGCGTTTGGACAGTTTACATTGCAGAACAGCAGTGTGACAGCAACGGTCCTCATAGCGGGAGGATACCAGAGCAACTGTGCCAATTCCAATGCGAACACGGATACATATAGAACTGCTGCATACAGATATATATATAAAGATCCGGAGACAAATAAATACAGAATTTCGGACTATCAGACAAAGGACCTTGGCAGGAAGAGCCTGATGATAGCGGATTCATACAGTAATGCCAGAGATGGACATCAGAGACCTATACATGCTCCGCTTGCTCTTGCGTGTGCAGACCTTGATGGCATGACTGGAGGAAACAAGAATGACAGTGTTCTCTTTGGCGGCGAGGTATACAGCTTTGTCGTGGGTTCTGGTCTTGACTCAGAGATAGGAAGCCTGAGTGTGTGCAGAGATCAGGTCAGGTCAAAGAGCAAGGGAACCAAAAAGGAACAGACCTGGATAGGAGATGTCAGAGTTGGATGCGTGGATGCAAATCCGGCAAGGAACGGATACAGGGAAAGTTTTGTTGCTGTGGTTGGAACTCACAGAGATGCAAAGACCAATTCAGGCGATGATTATTACTGGATGGATATCTCCGCTTTTGGCCTTTTTGATGGACAGGCGTACAGCTCCCAGGAAGGTGTAATAGCAGAGTCAAATTCCAGAAATGATAATTATGGAACATTTGTTTCACTCTGCCTGCCTGATATCGACAACGATGCGGTAAAACTCAGATTCAACAGTAAGAGTGTAATGTACTCTGATCCGGAGGTGTATGCGGTACTTCAGGCGAGTCCGTATTTCTCGGATGTACAGGAGAGTTATGAGTATATAAACAATGGGGGAACTTCATATTCAACATCGACAGGAAGCTCTGAGTCAAACTCAGGCAATATATCACAGTCTGTCGGTGTGTATGTAGAGACTGAGGTTCAGCTGTTTGGAAGTGCAGATTTTGAGAGCGAGGTGTCTGCTGGCGCCAGCTATGAATATTCAAAGGAAAAAGAAACCGAGTATGAGATAAGCTACAATGCTGCCGGCGGCGGCTCGGATCATGTTGTGGTGTACTGTCAGAAATATATGTACTATATGTATGATATGTATGTTCCACAGACCAATTCGTGGGATACGATTATCATGCCGGTATCCCTTGGACCATCAACATCTGTGATAGACGTTGATACGTATGACATTATAGCGAACAAAACTAAAGGCTTAAATCCGATCAGGGGAACGGTACTTAAGAACACCCCGGGAGATCCGGCATCATACAGGAATAGCCTCGGAGGCAAGCAGGAATATGTGAATAACGGCGGAGGAGACTCAAGTTATTCATCAGTTGTGGCAAGTTCAGGTGCTGATCAGACACAGACCATCTCAACAACTACAACGAATTCACATAGCATAGAGGTATTTGTAGAGATCAATCTCAAGGTTGGCGGCGGTGCCGGTTTCCTCGGCAACAAGGCAACGGCAGGAGTGACATCGAGTACCCATGCGGGTTATGGACATTCCTGGAGCAACAGCAAGGGTACTACATACAGTGGTACAGTTGACAATCTGCCTGAGGATTGCAGCAACTATTCATTTGATTGGCAGTTAAGAGTCAACAGACATGACTTAAACGGCAGCAACAAACCAGTGTGGATAGTTGGATACGATGTAAAGAATGTGGTAAGACCGCCATATGCCCCACAGAATCTTTCGATAGTTGATGTCACAAAGGACAGCGTGGAACTCACATGGGATCCTTCGTCTGATGCGGCATACTACGAGATATATCTGGTGGATGGAAGCGGCAATTATAACCGTAAGGCAGTGGTTCCTTACACTGTGACAGATTATGTTGTGGGAGGACTTTACTCCAACAGAACATATACATTTGCAACAAGAACCATAGATTCAAAGGGCGAGGCAAGTATCTACAGCAAGCAGGTGAGTGCTACGACACTTCAGAACTCTGCAAACTTCAAGATAACACAGAGCCCGAAGGATACAAGCACATATGCAGGCGGCACTGCAGAATTCAGGGCCAGTGCAGTATATACTGATGAGAACGGCAAGAATCAGTCAGTTGGATACATCTGGCAGGTGGACGATGGCAACGGCTGGGAGACCATGAAGAGAGCAAGCAGTCCGGTACTTCGTCTTACAAATGTAGAAAATGAGATGAACGGAAATAAATACAGATGTCGTCTCTACTACAATGATATTACGCTGTACACTCCTGCCGGTGAACTTCTGGTGGACAGAGCAGACAGCAGAGCAGAACTCTCTATGGATAAGGTTGTTGTCCAGAATGGCTCTGATGAGACGTACGAAGCACTTGCAAATGAGGCTGTGGTCAAGGGCAATGGAAGTATAGCGAATTACAGTCAGAAGAAACAGTATTCAGCTGAGGCGGTACAGTTCATTGATGGTGAGATCAGATACAGTCTTATGACGGATGGAAGCCATTATGTGTGGACGGATTCGAACGGCAATTACTATCCTTGCACATATTCAGTAAAACTTGATGCTGATAAACGTATGGAAGAGTGCGATAAGGTATTTGGAATCTCGGATATGGATAAGGATGCACCTTATGGTTCAACTGAAACGGACTACAAGGCGGAGATATCTATAGTTACCAGTGGCACTGATGACACGACAAGCGTTGAGGATAAGACCATAGATGTTACAAAACAGAAGGCAGAAGATTATGCTGAAGACACTGTGACATACAAAGAGACCGTGTCAGAGAAAAAGACAGTAGATGGTGTCGTGACTGAGACTGAGACAGAGGTTGAGATACCTACAGTCATAACGGAAAAATGGGTTGATGCAGATGCAAAATACGAGTTCTACATGCTGACAAGAACAGATGACCCGGATGAGACTATATACTGTTATAGAGAGACAGGAAAGACAGATGTGCATGACTGCAGGATCACATCAACCATGAAACTTCAGTTGGATAATGATACACTGGTTGATTACTCATCACTTAAGGGTCTTGACAGAACAGTGTCAGAGATGGTGACTGTAAGGGGCGATGATACTAAGTGCGACGGAGATACGATAATCCTCACAGCAGGGCTTATCGCCGGGGATGCAGCGCTTGCAGGCGAGAAAGTTGTATTCAGTATCAACGGACCGGTTGAGCAGCAGATAGATGCAGTTTATGATTCCACGAAGGGCTGCTATACAGCGAGATGGAAGCCTGAAGGAGAAGGAACATATACTGTATATGCGAAATTTGACGGAAATGACAAATATAACGGCAGTCAGTCTGATACTATGACCATATATACATCATATTATTGTAGAAAGAATGTTTCACTTGCAGTTGAAAAGTCCGTGAAATATGGTGATGTCACCCGCTTTGCACTCAATGAGATAGACAGTGCCAACGGTGAGACCAATGATATATCAATGTCAAATAAGACAAAGTATACTATCTATAACACTGATAAGGGTGTAGTGACAGGCGAGGCACCTGCTTCAGAATACGATCTGAACGTCAATGAGTTCACTCCTAAGAAGGTAGGTATTTACAGAGTTGAGGCTGCCTATACAGATGACGAAGGCAATGTTGCAAAGGATGTAAAAGATATAAAGGTAACAAGGGCTGAGATGTCTATAGAGGCTGTGGATACAGATAAGGGTATCAATGATACAGACAGAAGCTGTATGCCTGCTGTCGTCAGGGGACTCAAGATATGGGATAAGGCATATATGCCAAAGGAAGGCGTTGATTACGAACTTCAGTCCCAGGGAACTACAGTTACAAAGGCTGATAAATATGAGATCAACAGTATTCTCATAGAGGATTCAAAGGGTAACAATTCATCAAATATACAAAAGCTCAGCGAGAATTATGACATTTTGACTAAGAATGCTGTTTATGATCTGAAGGGCAATGTATATGTAGTGAAGGCGGCAACAGCAAATACCCATGGAGACATAGCGATTAAGTATAACCAGGCAGATTCAGAGCTTTCAGAGGGGCTTATCGTTGACAATGGAACAAAGCTTCCGGAGAATTCGATAGTTACATTTATTGCTACGCCAGCCACAGGTTACAAGGTTAAGTCCTGGACTGTAAATGGCAAGAAGTATGCAGCTACACAGACCGGAACGGTTGATGGAGTTGTATATAGCGAGGTTCAGATCCAGGTTCAGAGTCTTTCTAAGAACATGAATGTTGTTGTAGATTATGAACCTATATATTATAAGCTGAATTATGATTCAGAGGATATAGAAAAAGGAATCGTATCGGCGGCATACATTACGGATGGTGTAAAGGGTAACTCATTTGCATCCGGAAGTAATGTACACATAGAACAGACGATAAGACTTACAGCTGAACCTAAGCCGGGATATGCAGTTGACCACTGGACAGTGACAGGTGCAGACGGAGTAGAGACAACGATCCTCTCGGATGATGGAGTGTCGTACTACACAGATGTGATCTACGATGTGAGCAAGGTTTCAGAGGATAAGACATTTACAGCATATTTCACAGAGGCAGATAACTTTGATATCTCAGTTGCTCTTGAAACTCTCGGTGCGGATGGAACAAGAACTGCTGCATCAGGTGCTGAACTTACAGTGACAGCCAAGAGGGATGAACAGGTAGTTGAGATAGAGAAGAGTGAGAATGGAAAGTACAATGTACAGAGAGGTGACAATATCACCATATCAGTGACGGTTCCATCGGGTCTTCTTATCAATGGCTGGACAGCAGCCGACGAGGATACCATGGGAACAGTTTCAAATGACCTGAAGTCAATGACCGTGTTCAATGTCACAAAGAGTGCAGATTACACAGTCACATACACAGCTCCAAATAAGTATAGTGTAAACTTTGAAGCTGAAGATACAAAGGCTGGAAAGGTTGGGGCAGAACTTGCCGGAACAGCAGGCAAGCTCAGATCGGGCGACAGACAGTTCCAGGGTTCAAAGATCCTGCTCACAGCACAGCCAAATGATGGTTACGAAGTTGCTTACTGGACAGTGGACGGTGAGAAGGTCAGCGCCGATGCAGGTGATGATGGTATTCAGACATATACGATCGAATCACTGAGCCATAATACTTCAGTGCTTGTATACTTCTACAAGAAACCGGTTATCACATTCTCTGCGGATAATGACACAGAGGTGACAGCGAAGTCCGGCGATGCAGATATTGCAAACGGAGCATGCATAGCATATGCGGATAAGAGTGCTTTGGCATTTGCATCAGAGACAAAGAAGGGCTATGAGATAGCAGACATAGTCGTGACATATGGAGATGCAGAGGTTTACAGATTGTCAGACGACGCTGCACATGGAGAGGATGTACTCTCAGAGACAGCGGGGGCAGATGGAACCGAGAAGTATACATTTACATGGAAGTCCCCAGAGGAAGGATTTATACAGAATGTAGATGTAGCATTTACTTATAAAGAGATAACACCTTCAGTAAAGGCTGATTACTCACTTGATCTGATAGAGAAAGATCCGGCTGATCCGTCTAAGGGTAAGTCTCATGGATCTATAAAGGCAGAGGTTTCAAGAAAGGATCTTTCAGCCTATGTACAGTCCGGAGAGACAGTAGGTGATGAGACAGAGAGTAAGAAAGCAGAAATCACAGATATATACAGAGATTCTGTCATCACATTCAAGGTTACACCTGGTGTGGGATACAACGTAAAGGAATGGATCGTGGATGGCCAGAAACTGACTAGTGAGACAGAGAATATCAAGCTGACTTCAGATAAGAAGACAAATGATACACTCTTGGTCACAGTGACTGGGGATTCGACAGATATCACAGTTATGGCAAGACTTGAACTTATCGGTGACGTTCTCACATTTGGTCCGGAGACAGAGGGCACAGGTGAGGTAAGTGCAGTTATCAGAAGATCAGGTGTGAAGCTTGTATCAGGAGATATGCTTGGAACTACGGCAGATGTAGAGTTTACAGCTGTTTCTACAGAGGGTTACGAGGTCGCAGACTGGCTGGTAAATGGAATAAGCCAGAGAGTGACGGACGATGTATTCATGTACAAGGTTCCGAAGGATACAAGAGCTGATGTCAGAGCTGTATTCGACAAACCGGCTTATAAGATAACCTGGTCATCAGATGAGGGAGGACAGATAAAGGCAGAAAATGTGACCGCTGGCGAGGAGCTCGAAGGCAATCTTGCATATATCAGAGGAGACAGAGAGCTTAAGTTCACAGCTGATGCCGACCAGTACATGGAATGTACAGGATTTACAGTAAAGACAGCAGAGGGAACAAAGGATTACACAGCAGAGGAGCTTGGCAGCAACGTATTTGTGGTTGACAAGGTGGCATCTGACATAGATGTTGTTGCTCACTTTGCTAAGCAGGAACTCAAGTCAGTCATTACCTTTGAGGCAAATGATAATGCTCTGGGAACTGTGACGGCGGTATATGGACTGGACGAGAAGGCTGAGATCACAAGCGGCGATAGCCAGGTATCCGGCGGAGATGCAGTATTTACGGCAGCTCCTGCAGAGGGCCAGATGATCGAAGGCTGGTATCTTGATCCTGAGTGTACACAGGCTATAGAAGGCACTGAACTGGAGCAGACCACCTATGAGGTGAAGACTATCTACTCAGATGTGGCAGTATATGTTAAGTTTGTGGAGATCCCAGATTATACAGTTAAGGTAGGTACAACAGGAACCGGATCGGCGAAGATCACAGCATCTTCTGACGGTGAGGAACTTGAGATTGTGGATGGAGCAGTTAAGCTCAAGAGACATAAGGATCTGACGATCACAGTTACTACTAAGGATGAATACAACACAGTTGAGCACTGGATAGTTGATGGAAATGAAGTTGCATCAGAGGAACTCACGTATGAGATCACTGACATAACAGCAGATACGACCGTATATGCATATATCGCACCATCACTTCTTGTAGATGTAATATTCAAGAATGAGGATGATGTTAAGAAATATGACAATATAGCAATCAGTACAGGTTATGTTGGCGAGGATGGAGATATAAGCGGACTTAAGCCAATAAATGCTGAGAATAATTCAGTGAGAATTGGTTCGGGCAAGGATGTGAGATTTGCCATAACACCTTCTGATGATTACATGATCCAGTCATGGACAGTCAAGTACATCAGAGGCGGCAATGTTGTTAAGGAAGAGTCTGGAGAGGACTTCGGATTTGTGAATGAGATTCTTCTTGAGAACGTTACCAACAACATTGAGGTAAGCGCAGAACTGGTTGACAGAGAAGGATATGTAATACCTGCTGAAGGAAATTACGGCAGGGACAATGTCAAGATCGAGGAATCTTCAGAAGGAACTACTGAGGTTGCATACACGGTATCAGATCTCACAAAGACTCCTGACAATGTGGTATTTAAGGATGTTAACGGCAATATATTAGACAATATTGTCAGAAAGAACGGTGACGCAAGCGTTGTTATCACACCTGCTGAGGGCTGGAGAATAAGAGACATAATCATTGATGAGTCACATGGCAATGAAGATGGCTCAGATGATGGAAATGATCAGTCAGAGGGCGGAGATAGCTCAGTTAATGAGAACGATCAGCCGGAGGCTTCTGGTTCTTCTGAGAACATCATGAAAGTTCAGCCTGTGCTTGCAGAGGACGGCACTGAGACAGGCGCATATCTTGTAACTGCAGAAAATGTCACAAAGGATGTACAGTTCAAGGTTGATGCTGTTAAGCTTTACACTGTTACGATCTCTGAGACACTGCACGGAAGCGTTAAGGTGACTAGAGAAGATGGCACTGAGGTAAAGAGCGGCGAGCAGGTAGACGAAGAGACTATGCTCACGTATACTGCAATACCTGACAAATACTATGATTTCGATACATGGACAGACGATGCTGCAGATCAGGCTGAGAGCACATTTGCAAAAACTCTTGATGGAAACATCACAGTTGGAGCTGCATTTAAGCCTAGATATGCAAAGGTTAAGATATGGTCAGTACAGAACGGAAAGATTCAGGTAGTGACTGCCGGAGGCAGGAAGGTATCTGACGGAGATACGGTCAGAGAGGGCACGATACTTGTGTGTACAGCAGTTCCTGATGCACACTGTGATCTCTCAGCCTGGGGCGCAGATGCCAAGGGCAAGACTGGCAAAACTGTCAGACTCAGAGTTACGAAGGATATGAGTGTCAGGGCTGTATTCAAGTTCAGATACAGCCGTGTGACTATAGCAAAGACTGTAAATGGCCAGATCACAGTCAAGACTGCGGACGGCAGGACATTGAAGAGCGGATCAAAGATCAAGGAAGGTTCAACGATCATCTGTACTGCAAAGCCTGCAAAGAACTGTATTCTCAGGACATGGTCCGGAAATGTGACAGGAAAGCAGACAGTTCGCAAGGTGGTGGTAAATAAGGATATTACTGTAAACGCTAAATTTGCAGCTAAGGTACCTGCTAAAACTGTAAATGGAATAAACAGAAACATCCATGCAAAAGCAGCCGGAAGTTCGCTGACGGTTGTGTGGGGCAAGGTTATCGATGCAGATGGATATGAGATCTATATGCAGCAGTGCTATAAGGACTTTGACTCAAATAGCAAGGTAAAGGTAGTGAAGGGTGCGGCAAACACCAGGACAGTTGTATCTAAGATAAATAACAAATCACTTGCTGAATATGGTATAGTTAAGACACAGATTAGAGCGTACAAATATGTGAACGGTAAAAAGAAGTATGTGGATATAAGTGTGATGCTTCACACTGTGATAAGCAGTTCTGAATACACGAATGTCAAGAGTATGTCACTTGCAAAGAAGGCGTATACTCTGAATGTAAATCAGACCGCAGTACTAAAACCGGTACTGACAAAGGTTAATCCTAAGAAGAAACTGCTTGGCAAGGATCATGGTCCGTTCGTACTGTACTATTCAACAAACAAGAATGTGGCGGTAGTCAGTGATACTGGAAAGATCACTGCTAAGGCTTCAGGAAAATGTACGGTATATGTCATAACAGTAAATGGTGTTACACAGCCGGTACAGATAACGGTGAGATAGAAATTTTTCACAGGTTATAGCAAAAAATAAGCATCCGGGGACTGGGCAGCCAGCCCCCGGATGTATTTATATCAGGAGCTGATGTTCAAAAGAAGGAGAATAAGATTATGGGCGATGTCGCATCAGGGAGCAAGGGGTGTTATGTAAAATTAAAAAAGGCATGGAGACTTTTAAAAACGGCTGATGATGAGAATGTGACAGCCTATCTGTATGGTGTAAGTGGGTCTGGAAAGACAACCATGGTGGATAGATATCTGGGAAAACGAGGCTGTGTCTGGATCGATGCAGGCTGTGTCAGCGATGAGGAACTCTGCATAAGACAAGGTGCCACCAGAAAGATAGTTGTCATAGACAATATACATGAACTGTCCTGGGGGGATGTCGCAGGAGTCAGGGCAAAGATTGTTGATCTGATCAAAAGAGAGGACGTGTGGGTGATACTCATAGGGAGATGCCCGGTTCCTCCATGGCTGTCTGCGGTTCGTTTTCAGGAGGGCTTCTATGTCATAGATAGTCAGCTGCTCATGTTTGGCAGGGAGGATATAGAAAAGTATGCGGAATATGTAGGCTTTGAGATGACAAAGTCACAGCTTGACAGAATGTATGTGGAGACAACAGGACTTCCCATTGGCATTGAGATGTGTTATGGAGTCTATAAAGAGGGCGGATTTTCTGGTGGTATGACAGACAGTCAGTACGACGAATTTTCGAGACGGGTTGTTGAGGAGATGTGTAACTATCTGGAATATCATGTGTATGATAACTGGGATATAGAGATGCAGGAATTCCTGATGGAGATATCCATAGTGGATGAGTTTACCACAAAACAGGCTGAGATGGTTACGGGCCGGAGTGACAGCGAGCTGCTCACTGAGCGTGCAAAATGGCTGGGTAATTTCATGACCAGCAGAGTAGAAGGTGAAGGTGAAGTTATATATCAACTGCAGTTTCATATGAGAATATCCATGAGGCGCAGGCTTGCGAGAAAGTATGACAAGGAGAGAGTGCATGATCTGTATGAGAATGCTGGATTGTATTACAGGCTGAAAGGAGACATCAAACTGGCGCTTGATATGTTCGAGAAAGCTGAGGCAACAGAGCGTATAGTGTCGATCCTTGTGGACAATGCGAGACGGGCGCCGAATACAGGGTATTATTATGAGTTGAAGAAATATTATCTGGCACTGCCGGAAAGTGCAATTTTGAAGACACCGGAGCTTATGAGTGGCATGAGTATGCTGCAGTCACTGCTGCTTGATCCGGATGAGAGTGAGAGATGGTACAGTGAACTGAAGAAGTACGCAGATATGAGCCAGGGAAGTGTAAAGAAAAATGCAAAGAGCCTGTTGTTATATCTGGATATAGCCCTGCCTCACAGAGGAAGCGTGGATGTACTTCGAATAATAAAAGCCGCATATTTGATGATGTTCAATAAGGAGATAAGGCTGCCGGAGTTTTCAGTTACATCCAACCTGCCATCACAGATGAATGGCGGAAAGGATTTCTGTGAGTGGAGTAAAAAGGACCGGGAGCTTGCGGCTAATGTAGGGAAGATCGTAGAATTTGTTCTTGGCAGATATGGAAAAGGACTGGTGAACATAGCACTCGCTGAAAGTTTTCTGGAAAAAGGCGGCGATAATTACGAGATCGCAACGCTGGCGGCTAAGGGCCGAATGCAGGCCGAGGCCGGAGGAAAATTGGAACAGTGTTTTGTAGCTGATGGTATACAGATATGGCTTCATCTGCAAAATGGAAAGCCGCAGGAAGCTGAAGAGATATTGGACGGAATAGAGAAAAAAGCTGAAAATGAATTCGGACAGAATCTTATTCCCAACATAAAAGCTTTTAAGGCCAGATGCAGCCTTTACAGAGGCGACAGAGCGGCGCTTGCGGAGTGGATGAAACTGATTCCGGACGAGAATGAAGAGTTTCGTATTTACGACAGATTTATATATCTGACAAAGGTGCGCGTGTATCTTCAGAATGGACGGGAATCTCTGGCGTTCTGTCTTCTTGAGAAATTGAAATATTATGCATCGGTCATGAAGAGAACCTACGTATCGATAGAATGTGATGTTCTCATGGCAATTACAAAGAACCGGATGAATACTGAGGACTGGAAAGAAGATTTGAAGCGTGCACTTGATAAAGCTATGGAGTACCATTTTGTCCGTATCATATCCAGAGAGGGTGCAGCTGTGTATCCGCTGCTCAAATCTTGTGGCTGGGATGAGACTGATGCAGCAGATGGAAAGAGTGCTCATGAAAGAAAAGAATTTTACAAGATTGTCATGAAAGAGACTGAGAAGATGAAAAGGTTTTATCCGGGATACCTGAAAGCCGGAGAGGATGATGTTCAGCTCAGTGATACGGCGATAAGTATTTTGAAGCTTCAGGCGGAAGGAATGTCCAGACAGCAGATAGCAGATCACATGAGTATGACAGTTGCAAATGTAAAGTATCATTTGACACAGGCGTATAGGAAACTGGGAGTGACTGATAAGGCCGGGGCAGTCAGAGAAGCCACAAGCAGGGGAATATTGTAGACGGATATTGCAGGCAGGTCCGGTATATGTTTGAAAATGTGCATAATATATGCTGGAAAATCGCAATGTGTTGATGTATGATGTCCTTAATTAAGTCATATTGAACAGATCATAACAGATATGCATTTTTGGAATAGGTGGTCTGTGACAGGCAGATATACAAGGAGGAAATACAGAGTGAACTTTTTGGAAGAGAGAATTATGAAGGACGGAATTGTCAAGGAGGGAAATGTACTCAAAGTAGACAGCTTTCTCAATCATCAGATGGATATCCGTCTTTTTGATCAGATCGGTGAGGAATTCAAGAAGAGATTTGAGGGAACAGAGATCAACAAGATACTCACTATAGAGGCGTCAGGAATTGGAATTGCCTGTGTAGTTGCGAGACATTTTGATGTGCCTGTTGTATTTGCAAAGAAGTCAAAGAGCATCAACATAGAGGGCGATGTGTATGTGGCGGAGGTTGAGTCATTTACACACAAGTGCAAGAATCAGGTTATCGTGTCCAAGAAGTTTATAAATCCTGAGGATAAGATTCTCATCATAGATGATTTTCTCGCAAATGGATGTGCACTTCAGGGGCTTATCTCCATAGTAAAGTCAGCTGGTGCCAGCGTGGAGGGAATCGGAATTGCAGTTGAGAA
>CAKQQK010000077.1:0-14537 GCA_934270935.1 uncultured Coprococcus sp.
ACATACATGAGGATCACCTGTGGATTTACGATAGCGGTGGCTATTTATAACGGAATTTCTGCTGTGCTAAGGGCACTTGGGGATTCAAAGACACCACTTATATTTCTCATGGTTGCTTCTGCCATAAATGTTGTGCTTGATATAGTGTTTGTCATATACATGGATATGGGCGTTGCCGGTGCCGCATATGCAACGGTTCTCAGTCAGATCCTGTCTGGCGTTGGCTCTATATGTTATGCGGTGAAAACCAATCCTTATTTCAGACTGAAGAGCGGCCATTTCAAGTTTGACAGAGATATAATGAAGGAAGATTTCAGTATCGGTATACCAATGGCGGTTCAGACTTCCATGATATCAATATCCTGCTCAATACTGCAGACCCTTATAAATGGATATGGTCCGGAGGTCATGGCTGCATATACTGCAACAGGCAAGGTAGAGGGAATCATATTCCAGCCGTTTAGTTCTCTGGGACTTGCACTGTCTACATTTGCAGGACAGAACTGTGGCGCACGCAAGTATGAAAGGGTGCGCAGGGCAGTGTGGCAGACTGAGCTCATCACGCTGGCTCTTGGCGCAGCATTGTTCTGTCTGGTAGCAGTTTTCAGGGAAAATGTTGTGGGATTTTTCGTGACGGAGGAGAATGTCATAAGGCTTGGCGCAAAGGGACTTGTGATATCCGGAAGTATGTATATTGCACTTGGAACGATATATACCATGAGAGGCGCATTAAATGGAATGGGGGATGTGGTGTTCTCCATGCTGAATGGAGCCCTTGAGGTGGGCGGCAGGATCGTATTTGCACTGATACTGATGTATGTGTTAAAGATGGGATTCTGGGGAGTGTGGTATACGAATATATTTACATGGATCGTGATAGCACTCACTGCATCTGTGAGATTTGCCGTGTATATAAGAAAGTGTCAGAGAGAAGATGACGGTACGGAAAATGCATAGATAATAATTAATATAGCAAGGACGCCTTTTTGGGGGCGTCCTTCTTTGATTCAATCACATTGATACTCCAAGGGGTATAGGTGTTATTAATTAGCATATTTTATATTTTGACAAAAATCCAGCGCTATATTATCTTAATTATATAACAAATGGGAGATGTACATCATATGTCGTGTGAGAATGTGGTAAATTCAGGCAAGGTTAATAGATTTGATACTGTCCATATCAGAAGTGTGGTATCGCTGGCTCTGTTTGGCTTTGTATTTCTTGGCGTGGAGTTTTTCTTTGACAGCTACGCTTCTAAGGTTGTGGACGCCAAAGGAGTTTTACTGTATCAGAGTGTGATACTGCTGGCGAGTGTGGCAGGACTATTTATATACGCATTGCTTGAGAGGACTTTGAGCAAAAGAATCATTCATATAGTTCTTATTGCTTTGAATATAGTGGGACTGGTCACCCTTGCAGGTATTATACTTGCATCCGGCAGATGGCTGCTTGGATCTGGCATAATCTTTTTTGTAATATGCGGCATCACAGGTGGATTTGTATACTTTGAAGTGGCAAATGACTATACGGACAGGAAGCATCTGACAGTCACGGTTGGAATATCCTATGCGCTGGGGCTGCTTTTACAGTATATCAATTACAATCTTGTGGACAGTGCGGCGATACGCTTTACCATGTTTGCATTGGCTGTTGCGGCGCTTACAGCCATTCTGTTATTACGCGTAGATATAGATGCTGCAAATGACAGACATAGGACAGAAGGCAAAAGAAAACATGATTGCCAGGGAAAAAGTGATAATAACAATAGTGTATTCATTGCTGTGGTGCTTGTGACCGTGATACTTTTCATGACATTTATATTTTCTGCGCTTGATAATGTTGTCACACTTGTTCATGCCGAGGGCGGAGCTGATATAGGCCAGTGGCCGAGACTTTTTCTTGCCCTCAGTGGAATTGCGGCGGGAGTGTTGTTTGATATAAGAGATCAGCGGTTTATGAATCAGATAATGTACTGTGTGACGGTTTTGTCTGTTATAGCCATGCTGGTGATAGAGTTTGGCGGAGCATTTATCATTGGTCTCATAGTGTTCTATCTGGCAGCAGGGTTCTTTGTGGTATATTTTACGACATCATTTATAAATATATCCTACAATATGTGCTGGCCATCTCTGTGGACGGGAGCCGGAAGAGCGGTAAACAATATTGGTGCTGGAATAGTGGGAATAATGACGTATGTTATTCCGAAAACGCCGGGAATCATGGTGATGAGCATATTGGTCATCGTTCTGCTGGTGTTGATAAGCATAGCAGTATTTGTTCTCGATAGCGTTCAGAAAAGGCAATACAGGCATTATGATAAGGAAAATGTGATAAAAGATGAAGGCGTAGAAGTCAGGAAAGAAAAAGATTTCGGTGCTTTTGCGGATAAACACATGCTTACTGCGAGGGAACAAGAGGTTCTGCAGAAGCTTCTTGTATCAGATGGCAGTGTCCAGGATATAGCGGATGAGTTGTACATTTCCAGGGCATCACTGTACAGACATATATCATCTATGAACGAAAAGACTGGAACAAGATCCAGAGTAGGCCTCATACAATATTATTATGGATGGAGTGAGGATACAGACGGTATACATAGTCCGGTGGAGCATCACTGATAAACCTCCTTATGGGAAATATCGTTGATAAATCCGATCCACTGTATAGTATGGAGTGGTAATATTAAACATCGTATTGATTATATAAATGTGATGTTTAGCTCGCGAAAGTGAATATGAGACATATGTAACGTTACGAAAACGACAGCAGATTACTATAATCTATGATATGAGAACGTTGAGCAGCGCGGCTGCTTACAGAGACGAAGAATATCATAGAAAGGGGAATGACTATGAAGCATTTCAGAAGATTATCATTTTGGCTGTCGTTTATTTTTATTCTGACAGTTGGCAGTGCAACTGCTCTGGCAGCCAACAACGGACCTAGTGAGGATGAAGAGTGGAGTTTCGCATATGTTTTGTTCTTCAATAATGAACGTGATGAATCGAGATATATGTACAGCTTCAGAAATCCGGGAGAAACTTCTGTAGTAGAAGGCGCATCGTATAACAAGGCCAGCAATACTCTGACACTTACGAATTGTAATATGCCTGATTATGTTTTAAGTGCAAACATGATGGGAGACGATTTCAAGATCAAGCTCGTTGGAATCAGCCACATAAGAACACTTACTGCCTGGGGAGATGGATACGGTGGTTCCGTGGAGATCACCGGAGATGGTAAGTTGTACATAAATGAAGATAAGAAAAGTACGGACGCTGTTGTACTTCAGCCTGAGGGAACAAAGTCGTATTTCAAGGTGAGCGGTAAGGCTGAGGTACATGCATTTGCTCCTGAGACGGACGGTAGTGTCCTCACCGCAATGAACTCATCTGTTAAGAACTGTTTCGTCGCAAATGGTGTTACAGGTGTACAGACAGAAAATGCGTACAGAGTGAATTATGAACAAATACAGGCAGTTGTTATAGATACCACAGGCTATGCATACAAATGTGATGTATATACACGTGAAGGTGACGACAAAAAGTATTCCGTCAGAAGTACGAGGATGACCACATACAATCCTGACGGAACGGTTAAGGATGACAATATTCCAGTGTATATTGAGTACGAACTGATGCAGCTCCCAGACAGCGATAAGTATTATATGTATGAACTGCAGACCACCCAGGGAGAATTTGACGCTGAGACATGTGGATATACAAAGACCGGGGACACCGTAGACGGATATGACTACAAGATCAATTCGCCAGCCAGTGTGTACACCGTTCAGGAAAAAGAGGGCAAGTGCATATTCTTATACGATTCTCTGGAAAGTGCGCCTTCGGATTACGGATATGTCAAATACGATATGATCGGCAAATTAGGGGAGATTTCAGATAAATATGGCAATACATCTGATTTATACCAGGTTGCAAGGTCAGAGGATGATGTTCTGTTCACCAGTGACCAGTATTATGATGATGCATATATGCTGGCTAAGGGATATAAGCCGGTGGGAGAGATCCAGTATCTTGATGGTATATATAATGTGTATATGAGGGTTTCATCGTGTGTGCTCACTGCAAAGGCATGTGCACATTCGTCAAAGGTCAGCAAGGTCACAACAAGAGCAACTATGACAAAGGATGGTGTTGTGACGACAACGTGTAAAGATTGTGGCAAGAAACTGTCCGTTTCAAAGATTGCGAAAGTGTCAACAGTAAAACTGTACGCATCAGCACTCACATATACTGGTAAGGCCAGAACCCCTCTTGTGATAGTGAAGGATTCAAATGGCAAAGCGCTTTCTAAGGGCAGTGACTACAGCATCACCTATTCTTCCGGAAGAAAGAATGTTGGCACATATACGGTCAAAGTCACATTTACAGGCAGAAAATATGTGGGAAGCAAGACGATGTCATTTGTCATCAATCCAAAGAGCACCTCAATTGCCGGAATTGCCGGAGGTAAGGGCACATTTGTTGTGAGGTGGAACAAACAGACTATGCAGACCTCGGGCTACCAGATACAATATTCAAGAAGTGCCAGATTTGCTTCTGGGAATGGAGCAAAGACGATAACGAGTAATTCAACGATCCGCACAAGTGTGTCAAAGCTCAGAAGCGGTGCAAAATATTATGTACGTGTCAGAACTTATAAAAAGGTGATTTCGAAAGGTAAGACAGTGACATTGTACTCGGGTTGGAGTTCACCGGTGTCAGTTAAGGTGAAATAGCAGATTAGATAACCCTTATTTTTATACAGGCATCCTGCATAGCGGGGTGTCTGTATTTTTTTGCATTTACATGGGATGCTCTGGCGGGGGCACAGAATATATAGGAACTTATTGCATGAACTGTTTTGCCCCTTGGTCTGTTTTTGATGGAAAAACGTCTGAAATGTATTATAATATATGAAGTGCTGCGATTATAAGCAGATGTATCTGAGTGAAATAATGGTACACAGATGTCGGGGAGATTTTATTGATTGACAGATCTGCCGGTGAGAAAATATGAAAAAAGGAACACCGATGTCAGGGAGGTATTATGTTTACAGTCTGTATTCGGTAGACAGGAGCCTGTATGAGAAATATACTTGTGGCGGTTGACTCATTCAAGGGAAGTATGACAAGCCTTGAGGCGGGAAAGGCCATAGAAAATGGAATAAAGATTATACTGCCGTACAGTCAGGTCAGAGTCCGCCCTGTGGCGGATGGCGGAGAGGGCACGACGGAGGCGCTTATATATGGAAAGGATAATGTCAGCAGGGAGAGCTGTATTGTGACAGGGCCGCTGGGGGAAAAGATCACTGCGGAGTATACGATATACGATGCTGCGGCTGGAAGAACTGCTGTTATGGAGATGGCCGCTGCTGCGGGACTTCCTCTTGTCCCTGAGGATCAGAGAGATCCGATGCACACTACTACCTACGGTGTGGGTGAGATGATAAGGGATGCTATATTAAAGGGATGTGAGCGTTTCATTGTCGGAATCGGAGGAAGTGCGACAAATGATGGCGGCATCGGAATGCTTCAGGCGCTTGGATTTTCCTGCCTTGACGCGAATGGTTATGAGGTGCCATATGGGGCAGAGGGGCTAGGAGTTCTTGAAAGGATTGTTATTCCGGGGAAGATGCTTGTCCGTAAGAATTCATCAGAGCTGGCTGTAGCAGATCCTGTCGATACGCCAGTTGTAGGCACTGCTGCGATATCTGGTGCAGGTGCTGTCGATGCGTCATGTGTAGATGATGATGACTTTGCATCCAGACTATCACGCTGTACATTTGGTATCGCCTGTGACGTTACTAATCCCCTTGTGGGGGAACTAGGGTGCAGCCGTGTATTTGCACCGCAGAAGGGTGCAGATGCGGAGTCGGTGAAAATCATGGATGGCTACATGAAAAACTATGCTGACGTTGTGGAAAGATCAACAGAAGAAAAGTTTGACAGATATACTAAAGGCGCTGGCGCTGCGGGCGGACTTGGATATGCGTTTCTCATGTTTCTAGGTGGAAAACTTATGCCGGGAATAGATATAGTTCTGTCAGAGACAGGGCTTGAGGCGGATGTAGAGTGGGCGGATACCGTCATAACCGGTGAGGGCAGGATAGATGCCCAGACCATGATGGGAAAGACACCGGCGGGAGTTGCAAGGCTTGCAAAGGAACATGGTAAATATGTGATCGCTATAGGAGGATGTCTTGGGGATGGCGCGGAGAACTGCGTCAAAGAAGGAGTGTTCAATGAGTGTTACGCAGTGAACAATGTGCTTGGTATAGATGACAGTGATCCGGAGCAGATGAGAACGGTGATGAAGCCTGAAAATGCTGCGGCGAATCTGACGACGTGTGCCGCAAAGATCACAGAACTTAAGGAACAGATGTCGGCACGTGTGTGCAGACCTGCACGGCTTAGATAGATATGGTATTAAATTGTTTGAAACTGAATCAGAGGCGTGTGAATTTTTTTTGCGTAAAATGAAAAGATATGCAGGAAAATAAATTTACTACAATATCAGGAGGATAAAAGATGACAAGAGAAGAAGCGTGGGAATTACTCACAGAGTACAATAAGGATGAGTTCCATCTGGAGCATGCACAGATCGTAGAGGGAACAATGAAATATTTTGCAAGGGAGCTTGGTTATGGCGATGAGGAAGAGTTTTGGGGAATAGTCGGACTGCTTCACGACCTTGACTTTGAGCAGTATCCTGAGCAGCACTGCATCAAGTCTCAGGAGATCATGAGAAAGCGCGGTGTTGACGAGAGAATCATACATGCGACGGCAAGCCACGGCTATGGTATCACAGTTGACATAAAACCAGAACATGAGATGGAGAAGGTTCTTTATGCTGTGGACGAGCTTACAGGACTTATCGGAGCAGTCACACTCATGAGACCATCAAAGAGTGTTCAGGATCTGGAACTCAAGTCAGTTAAGAAGAAATACAAGAGCAAGGGATTTGCTGCGGGATGCTCCAGAGAGGTCATCGAGAGAGGGGCAGACATGCTGGGCTGGACTCTTGATGAGCTGATAACAAGAACCATAGAGGCACTCAGGACATTTAGACCATGATGGAGATTGTGAAGAAAATAGGAGAATTCGTCCGCAAAGAGACGGTGCTCACCGTGGCACTTCTGCTGGCGGTGATATCGGCATTTATCGTGCCTCCGGACAGCGCGTATGTGGACTACATAGATTTCAGGACACTTGCGATACTTTTCTGTCTTATGACAGTGGTCGCGGGATTTTCGCAGCAGGGGATTTTTAACATCGTAGCAAAGAGCATGATAAACCGTATGGGTTCACTCCGGGCGGTGACATTTGTACTTACATTTATGTGTTTCTTTTTCAGCATGTTCATCACAAATGATGTGTCGCTCATAACATTTGTACCGATGACACTTACGGTCCTTGGTATGGCAGGCGAGGATGTCTTAACCAGATGGATGGTGCCAGTGATAACCCTCCAGACAATAGCAGCGAACCTTGGAAGCATGCTGACACCTATAGGCAATCCGCAGAATCTGTATCTGTACGGCCTGGCAGGAATCAGTGCAGGCAGGTTTGTATTGCTCATGCTGCCATATACAGTGGCATCGGCAGCGCTTCTTGTGATATGGATCATAGTATGCATGAAAGGCAGGAACAGGCAGCTAGAGATCAGACTCTCAGGCGGTGATATACAGGTGGACAGGAAGCTGGTGGGTATATATAGCATACTATTTGTGCTGTCGCTGCTCACCGTGGCGCGGATCGTACCATACTGGGTGACATTTGCGGTAGTGCTTGTGGTAGTTCTTATATGCCAGAGAAGGCTGTTGCTTAAAGTGGACTATTCGCTGATATTTACATTTGTGGGATTCTTCGTGTTTATCGGAAATATGGGAAGAATCGATGGATTTAGGACATTTGTAGAGAAGGTGCTTGGTGGGCATGAGGTGATAACTTCGGTCCTTGCCAGCCAGGTCATAAGCAATGTTCCGGCTGCAGTATTGCTGTCAGGATTTACAGACAGGTACACGGATCTGATAGTCGGCACCAATCTCGGCGGACTTGGAACTTTGATAGCATCTATGGCGAGTTTGATCTCGTTCAAATACGTGGCGAGACAGGACAAGGGCGCCAGAGGAAGATATCTGGCATATTTCACATTTGCAAATGTGCTGTTCCTGGCGGTGCTGATATGCATGTGGGGAATAATATTTTAGCCAGAAAAATATTGCCCTTAGATGGCAGTGGTCATAAAATAGAAGGGTAAGTTTCTTCAAATTAAGGAGGCAGATAATATGAGTAAGAATCTTGGTGCAAAGCCTATGCTGGTGCCACAGCCGGTCATGATGATCGGAACATACGATGCCGATGGCAATGCGAATGTCATGAATGCGGCATGGGGCAGAATAGTCGGAGCAAATGATCACATATGAAGAGTTCCATCCGATCCTGTTTGATACGATAGGACATGGCTATTTCGCACTCGGCGACAGAGTAGGCGATGCCTTCTCAGAGGGAAATAAGCTTAAGTAGAAACAGCATGCTATGTTGAATGTCGTCAGGATGATCTCAGGCACTGGGGTGGATAAGACTTTGTGAAAATAGGTGATGATCAATGGATGACTTGGGAAAATCATCAAATTATACTAAGTAACGTGAAAAAATTAGCCGTTTTCGGAAGAAAAACCTTAATTTTTCAAGCAAATGTTCAATATACATATGGAAAAAGGCGAAATAATGTGATATAACAGACACATACAAAAAAGCACAAGCTAAAGTGAAAGGAAGATGTAGATATGGATAAGAAGAATATCGATTGGGCAAACCTTGGATTTGGCTATGTTCAGACAGATAAGAGATTTGTAGCAAATTATAAGGATGGAGCATGGGATGAGGGTACACTCACAGAGGATCCTAACGTAGTATTAAACGAGTGCGCAGGTGTTCTTCAGTACGCTCAGACAGTTTTTGAAGGAATGAAGGCTTACAGAACAGAGGATGGACGTGTTGTATGTTTCCGTCCTGACCTTAACGCAAGCAGAATGGCAGACTCAGCAAAGAGACTTGAGATGCCAGTTTTCCCAGAGGATAGATTTGTTCAGGCAGTTGTAGATACAGTAAAGGCAAACATTGATTATGTACCACCTTACGGATCAGGTGCTACATTATATATCAGACCATATATGTTCGGTTCAAACCCTGTTATAGGTGTAAAGCCTGCAGATGAATATCAGTTCAGAATCCTTTGTACACCTGTTGGCCCTTACTTCAAGGGCGGCGCAAAGCCTATCACTATCAAGGTTTCAGATTTCGATAGAGCAGCACCTCACGGAACAGGACATATCAAGGCTGGTCTTAACTATGCAATGAGCCTCCACGCAATAGTTACAGCACACAAAGAGGGATTCGATGAGAACATGTACCTCGATGCAGCTACAAGAACAAAGGTTGAGGAGACAGGTGGAGCAAACTTCATCTTCGTTACAAAGGATGGCAAGGTAGTTACACCTAAGTCAAACAGTATCCTCCCATCAATCACAAGACGTTCACTGATGGTAGTTGCAAAGGATATCCTTGGACTTGAGGCTGAGGAGAGAGAAGTATATTTCGATGAGGTTAAGGATTTTGCAGAGTGCGGTCTGTGCGGTACAGCAGCAGTTATCTCACCTGTAGGCAAGATCAACGACCATGGCAAGGAGATCTGCTTCCCAAGCGGTATGGAGAAGATGGGACCAGTTATCCAGAAGCTGTATGATACTCTTACAGGAATCCAGATGGGCAGAATCGAAGGTCCAGAGGGATGGCTTAAGGTAATCGAGTAATGATCGAGTAATTCGGTGAGAGATAATAATTATTGAGAACATTATAACCCCCACTGATGTCTGATGGTAAGTCAGATGTCGGTGGGGTTTTTGTGTATCTAGGTTAGTCCGGCATAAGAAAGATTAGCCCCATATACTAACAATTAGAATTGACTTGCACCAACCATTAAGAGTTATAATTGTGTAGACAATAAAAGAGGTTGAAGATTAATTGCATATTGGATAGTGCGTTGAAACATAATATAATTCATAAAATCAATTATTTCGAAGGGGTGGTTACAATGATGTCATTATCAGATGCAGTAAACGGTTTCTCAGGTGAGATAGCTTGGAATTGTGCGGACAGATCACTGTTCGGCGCATGTCAGCTTGAGACCGGAGATCAGGTGCAAGTCGTATCGTCTTACTTTGGCAATGTGATAATCAAGGCAAAGGGAAAAAGATTTGCGATAACAAGGGATGCGGCGGAACGGATAAAGCTGGCTTAGATTGAAAGCCGGAATGAAAAGAAATATTCGGAAAATACGGCAGTTGCTGAGAACAGCGACTGCCGTATTTTTGTCATAAAAATAATTAAATCTTTATAGATATTTAATTGACTGAGAATATATGCAATGATAAACTTTCAAAGATATTTAACTAAAGAAAGATTACGCTTGAAAATATTAAGGAGGAAATGACATGCAGATATTCAGGAATCTGAAGCCATATTGGAAGTCGGTCATTATCATAGCCCTTCTTCTCGTACTGCAGGCATACTGTGATCTGTCACTTCCGGACTACACTTCAAAGCTCATAGATACCGGTATACAGAACTACGGTATAGAGAACTGTAGTCCGAAACAGATCCCAGAGAAAGCCTACAAAGTGATAGCCGGATTTATGGATGACGATGAGAAAGCCGTATGGGAGAAATATTATAATGATGGTTCGGATGGTTATTATTACCTGACAGAAGACGGCGAGAAACACATAGACGAAGTGGATAGTGCCTGTATGAAGGGGCTTATGATGTATTACTATCCATATCAGATGGTGAACTCTGACGAGGACAATGCAATTAAGGCAGGACTTGATAAGATGGGAATCACCCTTGATGAGATGCCGGAGGAGATGTGGGCGCAGATCGGTGAACAGATGAAGCCTATGGTTGACGGCATGCTCGAAAGTATGGGCGAGGATTATATGGAATCCACAGCCATAGCATGTACAAGGATATGCTACGACAGCTTTGGCTACGATTATAAGGCAGGACAGATGTCATATCTGAAGTGGGCAGCGGTGAAGATGCTTGGAATGTCACTTCTCATGGCAGCAGCTGCGGTTCTCATAGGACTTGTAGCGTCAAGGGTTGCGGCAAGCGTTGCCTGCGGACTCAGAGAGAAGGTGTTCAACAAGGTTATCGCATTTTCGGATGCTGAGATCAACAAGTTCTCAACTGCATCTCTTATAACGAGATCTACAAATGATGTCCAGCAGATACAGATGGTTACAGTTATGATGCTCAGAATGGTTCTATATGCACCGATACTTTCTATTGGAGGCATCGTCAAGGTTGTTGAGAACGGAGCCGGAATGGGCTGGGTAATATTCATCGGCATAGCAGCAGTTGTGATTCTCATGGGAACGCTTATGGTCATTGCCATGCCAAAGTTTAAAGTTATGCAGACACTGGTGGACAGAGTAAACCTTGTGTCAAGAGAGATACTTACAGGTATCCCGGTTATCAGGGCATTTGGCAGAGAGGAACGCGAGGAAGAGAGATTTGACGGGGCGAATAAAGCCCTGACAAAGAACACATTGTTCGTCAACAGAGTCATGACATTTGCCATGCCTATACTCATGTTCATCATGTATGCAATAAGCATACTCATAGAGTGGGTGGCAGCCCATAAGATTGATGCGGGTGTCCTTCAGGTAGGATCAATGACTGCATTTATTACATATACAATGCTTATCATTATGTCATTCCTTATGCTCAGCATGATGTCAGTCATGCTCCCTCGTGCCAGTGTGGCAGCGGACAGAATACAGGAGATCATAGATACGGATGTGACGGTTCAGGATGCATCTGGGGCAAAGAAGCTTGACACACCAAAGGGCGTTGTAAAGTATGACAATGTCGCATTTGCATATCCGGGAGCAGATGAGAACGTACTGGAGAATATCTCATTTGAGGCCAAGCCTGGACAGACCACGGCGATCATCGGAAGTACCGGTTGTGGTAAGAGTACACTGGTTCAGCTTCTCCCGAGATTCTACGATGTTACGGAGGGCTCGATAACAATAGATGGACAGGATATAAGAGAACTCACCATGGAGAGTGTGAGACAGAACATCGGCTTTGTTCCGCAGAAGGGAATTCTGTTCTCGGGAACGATTGCGTCCAATATAAGATTCGGTGCGCCGGATGCATCCGATGAAGATGTCAAGCTTGCGGCTGAGATTGCCCAGGCATCCGACTTCATAGAGGAGAAAGAGCACGGTTACGACAGTGCGGTTGCCCAGGGCGGTGGAAATGTGTCCGGTGGTCAGAAACAGCGTCTTGCTATAGCCAGGGCCATAGCGAGAAAGCCGAAGATCCTGATATTTGACGACAGCTTTTCGGCGCTTGATTTCAAGACGGATGTGGCAGTCAGAAAGGCGCTTGGCGAGCACGTAAATGACAGCACAGTATTTATCGTTGCACAGCGTGTAAGCACTATACTCTCAGCAGATCAGATACTTGTGCTTGACGAGGGTACGATAGTCGGCAAGGGAACTCACAAGGAACTCATGCAGACTTGTGAGGAGTACAGGCAGATAGCCGAGTCGCAGCTTTCTCCATCGGAGATAGCGGCCAGTCTAGGAACAACACCAGAGGGAAAAGCATTTGGAGAGGCTGATCTGGCTGGTACAGACCTGATAGGAAATGAGTCCGTTGGCACTGACTCAGAAAGGCAGGTGTAGGACATGGCAGAACAGAATCAGACAAATAATCAAAGAAGTTTCAGAGGCCCTAGAAGAGGCCACGGTCCTATGATGGGCGGCGAGAAAGCCAAGGATTTCAAGGGAACGATAGGAAAGTTATTCAGATATATAGGCAAGTACAAGGCGGCGGTTGTTGTCGTTGCCATATTTGCAATTGGAAGTACGGTATTCAACGTAGTATGTCCGAAGGTACTCGGCAAGGCGACAACAGCCCTGTCTGAGGGAATCATGAACAAGATAACAGGCAACGGCGGAATTGATTTCACGTATATCGGTAAGATATTGCTGTTCTGTCTCGGTCTGTATGTGCTGAGTGTGGCATTTAGCTTTGTGCAGGGATTCATCATGACCGGTATCACACAGAAGGTGTGCTACAGGATGAGACGTGAGGTGTCCGAGAAGATCAACAGGATGCCGATGAGCTACTTTGAGAGCAGAACCTATGGTGAGGTACTTTCAAGGATCACAAATGATATAGACACTATGGGAAACGGTTTGAATCAGAGTATCACACAGCTCATCACATCGGTTAGTACAGTCATCGGTGTAATCGTGATGATGCTTTCGATCAGCCCGCTTATGACACTCATATCAGTGCTGATACTTCCTATAAGTATCATGCTCATGATGTTTGTCATCAAGAAATCCCAGAGATTCTTCAAACAGCAGCAGGAATACGTGGGACACATAAACGGACAGGTTGAAGAAGTATATGGCGGACATAATGTCATAAAGGCGTTCAACAAGGAGAACGATGTGAGAAGAGAGTTCCATGAGACAAATGAGACTCTGTACAAGTCAGCTTGGAAGTCACAGTTCTTCTCAGGACTCATGCAGCCTATTATGATGTTTGTCGGTAATCTGGGCTATGTGGCAGTTGCCATATCAGGTGCAGCTCTGGCGATCAGAGGAACTATCCAGATCGGTGATATCCAGGCATTTATACAGTATGTAAAGAACCTCACACAGCCTGTTCAGCAGGTTGCCCAGGTCACAAATATGATGCAGCAGATGGCAGCAGCCGCTGAGCGAGTATTTGAACTCCTTGAAGAGAAAGAAGAGGAGCAGATAGTAGAGAATCCTGTATCCACAGAGGGAATCAAGGGTGAAGTTACATTTGAACATGTAAAGTTTGGATACAATCCGGATCAGATCATCATCAAGGATTTTTCAGCCCATGTAAAGCCGGGACAGCAGGTAGCCATAGTCGGACCTACCGGAGCGGGCAAGACCACTATGGTCAAGCTGCTTATGAGATTCTACGACGTGAATGGCGGTGCCATACTTCTGGACGGACACAATATTAAGGACTTCAACAGACGTGAGCTCAGAGATGTATTTGGCATGGTGCTTCAGGACACATGGCTGTTCAAGGGCACTATCATGGAGAATATCAGATACGGAAGACTGGACGCCACGGATGAGGAAGTCATTGCAGCGGCAAAGGCAGCTCATGCACACAGATTCATCTCGGCACTTCCGGGTGGATACAACATGGAGCTCAATGAGGAGATAACAAATATCTCCCAGGGACAGAAACAGCTCTTAACTATCGCGAGAGCCATTCTTGCTGACAATCCGGTTTTGATCCTCGATGAGGCGACATCATCAGTCGATACGAGAACAGAACACAGGATACAGAAGGCCATGGACAATCTGATGAAGGGCAGGACAAGCTTTGTCATAGCCCACAGACTGTCAACCATCAAGAACGCAGACATCATCCTTGTTATGAAGGACGGTGACAT
>CAKQQK010000078.1:0-14258 GCA_934270935.1 uncultured Coprococcus sp.
AGAGAAAGAGTGGTCGGAGAAGATGCTGTAGTAGGGACGTTCCTTTTGTCACGAGGACTGTCCCCATGTCACGATTTTATAAGACAGAGGGACGCTCTTTGTGACAGAAAGAACGTCCCCATGGAGGTGTGTAGACATGAGAGGAACTATTCAAAATTATTTTGAAAAAACGAAGCAATATCCTAATTATTTCACAAATGAAGATTTTAGTAATATCTGTGATGATATTAAAAAAGAAATTGATAAGGGAGTATTTCTTATTAAGAGAAAAGATGAAACAGATCTGTCTGTATTTGAAGAAAAATATGGATATACATTACCTACAGAGATCAGTGATTATATTAATCTGTTTTGGCATCCTTGTATTAGTGGATATTGTAATACTAAAGAATCTATTGTATTATTTCCCGTTTTGAAAAAGGATGGAGATTCAAATGATGACATATTATTCTATAAAAATAGTTTGATCTCAATGGCTAAAGATTGGGAAAAGATGGGTGATATAAAAAAATTTATTCCTATAGGATGGCTTGGTTATTCTGGTGGATACGTTCTCTATGAAGTGAGTAGTCATAACATTTTTGTGGAAAATATGGATGTAGATGGAGAAGTGGAAGATAAGCCAATTGCCAATTCTCTAAAAGAACTTATCAACAATATGCAAGTGTAGTAGGGACGTTCCTTTTGTCACGAGGACTGTCCCCATGTCACGATTTTATAAGACAGAGGGACACTTTGCGTGACAAAAGGAACGTCCCCAATATAATACAGGGGACACTCTTTGTGACAAAAGGAACGTCCCCATGGAGGGGGTAAACGATGAGTTTTGCATTATTTCTGGATATAGATGGCGTGTTAAATACCCGGACGACAGTTGTGGGGGCGCCGAGTGGAAGAACCGGGATAGATGAGTCCAGAGTGAGAACGCTTAAGAAAGCATTGAAACAGTTTGGCAAGGCGGAGATCGTTCTGACTTCGGATTAGAAGCTTATGAGAGAAGACGGGGACGACTTCTCATATCTTGTATCTATGCTGGGCAAATTTGGACTAAGCCTGTCTGGAAAGACAACTGATGTCTGGGTTGGCAGAGGCGAGGGCATCCAGAGCTATCTGGCGGAACATCCTGAGATAGATGAATACGTGATACTGGATGACAACACATTTGATTTCTCCAATTATCCTAAGCTTTGGGAACGGCTGTTGCTTACAAATGGCATAGAAAATGCCGAATATGCTTCAAAGACACCGGCGATTGAGGCGATGCTTTTTCTGGAGGCTATCTCTTAAATTGGGGACGCTTCTTTTGTCACGAGGAGCGTCCCTTTGGTTTATCAATTCGTGACACAGGGACACTCCTCGTGACAAAAGGAACGTCCCCACGATGGCTTACGGCAACTCCGATGGATGTGAAATGCTCCAGGCGTTCATCCCTGGAGGATATGGTTGATTCGTAATATTTCGCATAGGTGTCGCCTAGGTCGGCCCACATATAGCAGCTTGGCGCCTTGGCTATTATCTCGGTGTCTATGAATGCGTGCATGGCCGGTCTTATAAAGAAGTTCGGCTTCAAAAATGTGCCATCCGGATTGTACATGATGGATACCGATGTGCAGGCAGAGCAGTTGGATGCAATGGTTGGAAATGTAAATACGGGCTTGTCGTCGGTTATGCACAGACATTTGACTGTGTCGAGCGCCTTGCCGCCACCGACTACAAATACCATGTCAGCCTGCTGATAGACAGGAAGTGCGCGGAGACGTTCCACATTGTCATAGGTGCAGTCTGTTCCGAACAGTTCTTTTCCGATTATAGTAAGCTTCGTTTCGGCGACAGCCACAGCTATCTTTTCGTAGGCGGCTGCAAGAGCTTTTTCACCGCCGATGACCAGCACGGTGCGGCCGTAAGATTCACAAACCGGTCCGATCTTGTTGTAGATTGTGCTGCCTATCGAGTAGCTAGGCAGATGTACTTCGTAATTTTCAAGCTTCATATCTGTAATCCCTTTCATTTGATGCATACGCATGTGTAATTTCTAAAAGACATAAAAAAGGCGCACTGCCCCATTGGGAGCTTGTGCGCCTTTGTACAATCACTTTAGCACAGAGAGTGAGAAAATTAAACTCATTGTGAGATGGTGTATAAAGAATAAAAGAGTGGTTAGCTGGATCAAAAAAATAAAAAAATTATGAGTGTATGGCAAAAACTATTTACAAACAAAACGCAAAAAAAGTATAATCTGTAATGTTACAATACGAATAAATATATTTATTGCATAGAAAGGAGCTGAAAGTTATGGATAAGGCGCTAGAGCTTTGCGATTATAGAAGCCGGGTTGTGACAACTAAACAGGGGCTCCTTGACAAGATATTGAAGGCAAAGAATGCTTGTAAGTTGATTCTGGAGTCTGACGACGAGGAGTTTGATATATGGAAAGTGGATGGATTTGATGAGTGCAGTATGCATTTGATCAATAAAAAACAGGTAGAAATATTTGCAGGGATGGTTGGGAAACTTGAAAGAAAAGTTGTCGAAAGCAACCTGTTTGATGCGCCGGAAGGGTATTGGAGCTATGTTATGATAACTACAGGATTACGGCTTGAAATAAGGCTGCGCAGTGATTGCGGACATGTGGGCACAGACCATGGCAGACCCAGGCTGGACCGGGATCATATTACTGACTACATAATTGATGGAAGTTCAGATGAGTATACTATGTTCGAAGTCGTCCCGCGTATGCTTACGATTGAAGAGTATTCCAAATTGTATGGGATACAGGCTGGTAAAATAAGACAGTGGATAAGAAATCGTAAACTTGATGGCGCAGTAAAATGTGGAAATGAATGGAGAATTCCGGAGATAGCTGGAATTTCAGACAAATGAAAACAAAAATTTTCATTTTTATCTGCAAACTGTTTACAAGTGAAAAGATATAATGATATAACATAATGTAGCGAAACAATACAAAAATGTGCGCAAAAAAAGATAGGGGGTCTATGGTTACAATAAGCGTATCAAATTCAAACAAGAAAGGATGATTATTATGAAAAACAAATTTACAAGACAGGTGGCTATGGTGTTGACGGCGGTTATGCTGCTGTTATTTGTAAGTCCGGCGGTGAGCGCAAAGGCTGCAGGAACTGTGACACGGTCGCTGGTATGGAACAAGATGACGACAGGAACTTTAAGTAATAATGGTAACAGAGAGTACGAATATAGCTTTTCGTTAAAAAGGTCTGGAAGAGCAAAGTTTTTTGTATCTACAAATGATACCACCATTGTGAGGGTGTATGATGAGTCCAATAATGAATTAATAGGGTGGTGTGACGAAGGAGATAAGACATACATCGTAGATCTGCTGGCCGGCAATTATACGGTAAAACTTGAATGTTATTTTGACTCTAATTTTTCTTTTATGCCAAGATTTGAGGCTTCTGGAGAGACAAAACAGGAGTTTGTCACAGCAAAAAATAATGAAGCATCAACAGCAACGGCATACACAGTTGGCAAGATCGTCAATGCACAGCTTGCAGCAAATGATCATGTGGACAAATATAAATTCTACGTATCAAAGACAGGATATATTTCAATAATCTTCAAGAATAAATTTAACTATAGTTCTTTGTCGCTGGTGAATGCATGGGGTGACGATGCATTTAGCCAGGATATCGATGAGATGGGAACTTATAAGTACGAGTGTTTTGTAAAGAAAGGCCTGTATTACCTTACTATTGAAGGAGGAAATTCTACAGACATAAAGTACACAGGTACATATTCAATACAGGTGACAGCTCCAAGTATGCCTGCAACAAGGATTACAAAAGCCAGCAATCTGGCGAAGAGTTCAGCTCTTGTCACATGGACAGCAAGCCAGAAACTCGATGGATACCAGATCCAGTATTCAGTAAACAGTGCATTCAAGAAAGGTTATACAAAAACTCTGACAGTCAGAGATAGCAGAACAAACAGAGCTACTCTGAGAAAACTTAGAAAGGGCGCAACATACTATGTGAGAGTCCGTGGCTTTAAGAGAAGTGCAGATCAGGTGGCAAATTATTCGACATGGAGTAAGTCAGTTAAAGTTAAGATTGTAAAATAGTATTTGGCGAGAACTTGAGGCGACAACTAATGAGCTGATGTTCAAATCGGGAGGTAAGGTTATGAAAGGAAAAAGAATCGCACAGAGATGGATGGCAATGCTGACGATTCTTGTCATGGTCATCGGATGTCTGGGACTTCAGACTCCGGTGACAGACGCATATGCGGCAACCACAGGTATGTCTGTTGTGTGTGGCAAGAGAACGATAGCGGTAAAATGTACAACAACGATTAAGCCAAGTGTGCCGGCTACATTCAAGTCGTCAAATGCGGCTGTTGCAGTGGTCAGCAGCAATGGTTTAGTGACAGGAAGAAAAGCCGGAACGGCGAAGATCACCATCACAGCAAAGAAAAATAAAAAAATTAAAAGGATAGTGACTATAACAGTAAAGGATCAGTTGGTTGTAAAATCTCCTGCTTCAGGCAAAACTGCACTGTACGCAGGACATAGCACAACTATAAAGACAAATATTCCAGCTGTATTCAGAAGCCTGAATACGGCCGTGGCAACAGTGGACAAAACAGGAAAGGTGATTGTGAAGAAGGCTGGAACAGCGAAGATAAAGATGAGAGCAAAGAGCAATTACAAACTGACAGCCATATTTACGGTGACAGTAAAGACTCCGCTTATCATCACAGAGCCAAAGAGAGGTGCTGTGACACTCTATGCAGGAGACAGTACGACGATCAAAACAAATATTCCAGCCACATTTAAGAGCTCAAATACAAAGGTCGCAACGGTTGACAGCACAGGCAAGGTGTCTGCGATCAAGGAGGGAACCTCAGTTGTGGCAGTTAAGGCAAAGAGTAATCCAAATCTTGTCAGAGTGGTAAAGATCACGGTAAATGCTCCGGTTGTCATAGTAGAAAAAAATGCGGATGATGTGGCTGCATTGACGGAGATCGTCCAGGAGCTTAACAGTCAGGGAATGATTTTTCCAGAGGATATGGATGCCGAATGCTATACTTGGACGGATTCACGTATAACGGGAATTGATTGGAGAGATTTGTATCTTGTCTATAATCCTAATATGAAAGAACACTCACTTGATCTTTCCAGACTGACAACACTTAAAGAACTCAATGTAGGTGGTAACAATCTTACAGACCTTGATGTCAGCAAATGTGTGGAGCTTGAGTCGCTTGACTGCAGCACCAATAACATATCAAAACTTGATGTCAGTGGATTGACAGAACTTAAATATCTGGAGTGTTCTTCTGCTGGTATAAGTGAGCTGGATATGAGCGATTGCGAAAAAATAGAGAGGATATATTTAGAGAATAATCACCTTACAAATCTTGACTTAAGCAACTTCAGTTCACTTCAGATTCTTTATTGCAGCTATAATAATTTACTTACCAGTCTGAATGTGAGCGGGTGTACTGCTTTGAGGACACTTTATTATGATAATATAGATACATCTGATGCATTGAAGCTGGATGTGAGCGGGTGCACATCTTTAGAGCTGCTTGACTGCAGCGACAGCAAGACTCTTGCAGACCTTGATATTACAGACTGTAAGAAATTGCAGCGTGTGCATTGTTCAGATACATCTATCAAGATTCTTGATCTTAGTAGTTGCTCCGAGCTTACAGAACTTATCATTATTAAAGGTAAGCTTTCAAGTCTGGATGTAAGCGGTTGTGTATCTCTGGAGAATTTATACTGTGATTATACAGACCTTACAAGCCTGGATGTAAGCGGTCTCACAAATTTGAAGACTTTGTCTTGTGAAGGAAATTATGATACACTCATAAGTTTGAATGCAAGAGGATGTAAATCTTTGACAACTTTGTGCTGTGGTGAGAACTATCTGCTCGCAGATGTGGACATAGGCGGCTGCACTGCGCTTCAATTACTGGATTGCCATTATGATGATAAAATTTCAGATCTGGATGTGAGTGACTGTACAGCTTTGACAGAACTGGATTGTTCCGGCGCATTTGAGAAGCTGGATATCGGCAAATGTACAGCTTTGACAAAACTGGAGTGCAGAGCGAAAAATCTCAAGAACCTTGATGTAAGTGCATGTAAGTTTTTGGAATCGATATTTTTTGAGGGGAATTCCTTAACGAGTTTCAGTGTTGATGAACTTGACAGACTGACTGAACTTAAGCTTTATTGCGAATATGATACAGATAGCGTGCTTAGTGAGATCAACGTGTCAGACTGTAAGGCGCTGACGGTTTTTGTTTGTGACAATCATAAGCTGGCAGAACTGAACATTGTGAACTGCCCTGTGATAAAAGAATTAACTTATGCCTACAATCCTATTTCAGAGTTTGATATAAGCCAGTTTCCAAATCTTACGAAGCTTGTATTGTATGCATGCGAAAATCTGAAAGAGCTGGATCTTCATGACACGACCAGTCTGATTACTCTGAACTGTTACGGATCAGCACTCACAAAACTCAATGTTAGTGGCTGCTCATCTCTTACAGAAATTGACAGTAGAGATTGTTATGAACTGGCAGATCTGAATCTCGGTGGATGTACCAGTCTTCAGTCTCTGGATTGCAGAAGTAATGCACTGACAGAACTTGATGTGAGCAGCTGCAGTTCTTTAAAAGAACTCCGTTGTGGAATGAATAAGTTGACAAGTATAGATGTAGGCAATCTCACAAAGCTAGAGAGCCTTGACTGCATATATAATAAGATCACATATCTTGACCTGAGCAACTGTACTGCTTTAAAAGAGTTAAACTGTGATAGCGATGTGGTTGTAAATGGCTATACGGCACCTGGAGAAACTGATTTATAGGGATAGCAGTAACAATAATTAAAGTATATAAAAATAGGCAGTATGCGCAAGCATGCTGCCTATTTTTGTCCGCTAACCTTTGATTACCATTTGGCAACTTGAGAAATATGTGGTATTTTACTAATTAGGTAGTTGTTTTGTAGTACGCCCCCCCGGCTTAGGGGCGCAAAGGAGATGGATTATGGCGGAGTCGCTTGAGCTTTATGCATATAGACAGCAGTTTATGACAACAAAGGCGGATATTCTTGAGAAGATCGCCGGAATAAAGAAAATATGCGAGTCCCTGGTGGAGCTTGGTGATTCTGATTTTTACTTGAAGCTGGAAGAACTGGGATGCGGCAGTGCGGCAAATGCGGATAAAAAGCAGGTCGGTGTTCTTGCTGCAATGTTTGCTGAGTTATATGAAAGTGTGGAGAGCCGCACTCTGTTTGACGCGCCGGACGGTTTCTGGCACTATGTCATCTGCGTAAATACAAGCGGGATAGATGTACGGCTTCGCAATGATGTGGGATATATCAACATTGACTACAAGCGTCTGGAAGAAGATAAGTCCTATGTTCCGAAATTTGAAATAGAAAGCTGCAATGATGAGTACAAGATGTTCGAGGTGAAATCCAGACTTCTGATCGTTGAGCAGTACGCAGAGCTTTATGATGTTCAGGAAGGAACTATCAGACAGTGGATCAGGCGAGGCAAGATCCGAAGTGCAGTAAAATATGGAAGCGAGTGGAGAATCCCGGAGCTTGCATGTGTCCCAAACAGAGAGAGGGGCTACAGCAAAGCAATCTATATGTGGGATGAACAGCTCACCGATGTACCGGAGAAAATACAATTTGTGAATGACTTCGCCAGATTGGAGATAGAACAGAATCCACATGATAAGAAGATATCTGTTCTGAAGTTTTTTGACAGGAAGGATTCAGAGCCCGGAAGAGTGGAAGAGTGCACTACCAATGAAAGAGAGAAGATAGAGCTTTATATGACAGCTAACCCGTATGTGAGATTTGCAGACACATGGGGAACAGAAATAAATTATAAGTAGGATGCCGGCAGAGTGGTTCTCTGACCGGTATTTTTTTATCCATCCAGGTTGTAATATCGGCAGATATATGATACGATATCCGAGAAGTCGGAAGAGGGCGCATTTGAAAATAACGGGGGACAAAGACAGTGAAGATATATGAGAGGATATTTGCAAGACTTGAGGAACTTCACATGAGCCAGACTGAGCTCTCAAGGAGAACAGGGATCTCCACCAGCACTATAAATGACTGGAAAAAGAAGAAGATCAACCCTCAGGCTGACAAGCTGGTGGCTGTCTGCAGGGCGCTTGATATGTCGCTGGAGGAATTGCTTGGATGTGAAGAAGCTGTCGTGGCTGATTACAGTGCGGAAGAGAGATATCTTGTTGAGTGCTATCGCAGATCGGATACTGGTTTGAGAAAACATGTGCTCAGATATATGGAATACGCTGACAGCCTGGGACATGCGGAAGACAGTGTTCAGAAGAGGAATGTTGCGGTCATTCAGGATGTGGATGGACATAATATAGTTGTGATAAATGACATATGGTTCAAGGGTAAACGTTCTATAGATTGGCAGGATGTTGAAAGATATTTGCGTCAATATGTAGGAGAGTTTTGTTCTATAGCTGAATTGGATGATATAGTCTATATTGGAACGGATCTGCCCGATGAATATACGGGTTCTAATTACACGAAGCATATCAAAGGTGCAGTGGCTAAGGCAAAAGCGAACGCAGCACAGGCGATACCGGAGATGATCGAGATAGCTACATCCAAGGTTGGCGAAGAAAACAGAAAAGATAAGCATAGCAGGAATGCTAAAAATGGATGGTATAGATACGATACACGATTTGCATTGCCGGTATATGATGATTATGGAGAAGTAGAGAGATATAACGTATTCAGTGCAAGGCTGCTGATAAGGCATGCTTCATCTGGGAACATGTATTTGTATGATGTTATGGAAATAAAAAAAGAAACGAGCAAGTCCTGTCAGGCATAAACCCTACCCGGTTGAAAACCCATTTCTTGTATATAGAATACGGCAGTATACCAGATAAGTCAACATATTTAAAAAAGAGTAGATAAGAAATGTTACATATAATAATCTAACAAATTTGCAGAAAGAGGACAAAGATTGAATTTACAGGAGACACTAAAACACTATTTCGGATATGACAGCCTGAGGGCGGGGCAGCAGGAACTTATAGAGGGAATACTTGACGGCAGGGATGTGCTTGGAATCATGCCAACCGGAGCCGGCAAATCGCTTTGTTACCAGCTTCCTGCTCTGATGATGGGCGCTGAAGAGGGGAGAGTGACGCTGGTTATCTCTCCGCTGATCTCGCTTATGGCGGATCAGGTTAAGGCACTCAATCAGGCTGGTGTACATGCGGCGTATATCAACAGCACTTTGACGGAAAATCAGATAAGGCTGGCGCTGGAATATGCCAGACATGGCAGATATACGCTTGTATATGTGACCCCGGAAAGGCTTGGCACTGCGCAGTTTCTCGAATTTGCGTGCAATGCGGATATTGCGATGGTGACTGTGGATGAAGCTCACTGCATATCCCAGTGGGGGCAGGATTTCAGACCGAGTTATCTGGAGATAGCCCATTTTATAGACAGACTTCCGTCAAGACCTGTGGTGAGTGCGTTTACCGCCACGGCTACTGACATGGTAAGGCAGGATATCATCAGGAATCTGGAGCTTGAGGATCCTGTGACGGTTGTAACGGGATTTGACAGACCGAATCTGTTTTTCAAGGTGGTGAACAGAAAAGGCGGGCGGGAGACCGACAACAGTATCCTGAACTACGTCAAGAGACATGAGGACGAGAGCGGGATCATATACTGCGCAACCAAGAAGAATGTGGAGAAGGTGCATGAGCTTTTACTTGCAAATGGAGTGTCGGCAGGCCGATATCATGCAGGTCTGTCTCTTGAAGAACGAAAGAGGAATCAGGAAGATTTCACATATGACAGGATCAAAGTTATGGTTGCCACAAATGCATTTGGCATGGGAATCGACAAGTCGAATGTCAGGTATGTGCTTCATTACAATATGCCCCAGAGTCTTGAGTATTATTATCAGGAGGCGGGAAGAGCCGGCCGTGATGGCGAGGAAGCGGAGTGTGTGCTGTTCTTTTCCAAACAGGATATTATGATCAACAAGAGGCTGCTGGACCACAAGGTCAGTGTGGCGGATGCGGCTGTGGATGATAGCGAGCTGCGCGCGAATGACCAACGAAAACTGAATCAGATGATTCGGTACTGTGAGACGGATCAGTGCCTTAGAGAATATATATTGAGATATTTTGGAGATGAAAGTCCCTGTATCTGTGACAAATGCAGCAACTGTGTTGTGATAGAGGAAGAGATGGAGGAGACCTATATCACAGATAAGCGGTTTGCGAAGAAGCTGGCGGTGACGGGCGATCTGACGGAGAACGGAAAGGCGCTGTTCGAACTGCTCCGCACCGGACGTATGGAGCTTGCGAGGGATCAGAGCGTTCCGCCTTTCATCATTTGTTCGGATAAGACACTCAAAGATATGTGTGCAAAGCTCCCGAGGAACAGTGCGGATATGGAGACCGTGTACGGAATGGGAGCACAGAAGATTCAAAGTTATGGATCCACATTTGCAGAGATCATAGATGGATTCTGCAGGCAGCATACAGATGATGATATGCTGGTGGCTGGTCTGCAATCGGATGTTTCTGCACCGGATGGCGCGGAATCCGTGACCACTATTAAGAAGTCATCCCCAGTCAGAAAGAGGGATTTCTATATAGAACCGGACAGGCTGGACGAAGTTGAACTTACGGATCTATGTAAGGTGTCAGATCTGGCAAATAGCATAAATGCGCTGAATCAGGAAAGTGGGATGAAGAAAATAACTGCGGCATTTATCAATGATATTTTGCTGCAGAATGGTTATATTGAAGAATTTACTTTGGATGATGGAACAAAGACAAAGCGTGTCACCCAGAAAGGCCTTGAAGCCGGAATCCAGGAAGAGGAGAGACGGGCGAAATATGGCAGAAAGTTTTACGCGCTTACTCATACCAGAGAGAGCCAGAGGGTGATAATTGATCTGCTTAAGGAGCATTTTAGAAATTTGGACATGTTGGGATATGAATAGAAAGTGCTGGGGGGTATAAGGGGTAAGTATGGTGAAAACGATAAAGGAAACAATACATGCAAATGGTGTGGATATAGGTATCTACACTCAGGATTTTGAAAATGAATATTTATCACTTACGGATATTGCAAGATATAAGAGCGATGATCCGACTGCTGTAATTCAGAATTGGATGAGGAATCGAGATGTGATAGAATTTTTAGGCTTGTGGGAAAAGCTTCACAATGATGATTTTAAACCCCTCGAATTCGAGGGGTTTAGAAGTAAAGCGGGAGCTAATGCATTTACGATGTCGCCGAAAAAATGGATCGAAGCGACAAACGCAATAGGCAAGAAATAATAGAGAATCATAAGATTGAAAGAACACGAAGAGGATTTGACAAATGAGAATAATAAACGCAACAAAAGAGGACAAAGAGGAGCTGCTTGCACTTTATCACGCCATGATAGGCGGGCCGTGTGAGTGGAGTGAGAACTATCCTGATGAGAATACGATAGCATTTGATCTGAAGAACGAGGATCTGTTTGTCATGAAGAATGATGATGGTGAGATTGTGGCTACAATATCTATAGACCATGACGATGCGGTGGAGGCACTTACCTGCTGGAGAGATGATCTTGTTCCATCCGGAGAATTATCAAGGCTGTGCGTCAGAAAGGATATGCAGGGACGCGGCATTGCAAAAACTATGATGAATTATGCCAGTGATGTGCTGAGAAGCAGGGGGATGAAGGGCGTTCACATACTAGTGAGGGAAGGGCATGTTGTTGCACTTGGCACATATGCAAAGATAGGATTTCAGACTGTTGGAGAGTGTGATCTTTTTGACAAGCATTTTATATGTATGGAGAAGGCGTTTTAAAAGGTCTATTATTGGGGCGAGCGCATTGCTTTAATTGATACTACGGAAAGGTGTGGAGTATGGCAGATAAAACAGAAATGACGTACAGAGGGCAGGGCATATTCGCTGGTCGTACACAACGAGGGCTCACAAAGATCTTACAAGATCGAGATAGCGCCGCCCGCTGGCAAATCATACGCCAGTGACATAGCGGAGAAATATGGTGTCACATATGATATGCTGGTGAATACAGAAAAATAGTTGGATATAGCCGCTGCCTGCAGATGATATTACAGACGGTATTGGGGCGATTTAAAGCCGGACATTAAGAACTGTGGACAGTGAAGATATTGGAGGGGATAGGATGACAGAAAAACCTACAGACAAGAGAACAATACTTATAGTAGATGATGACCTGGATCTGTCTATGCTGATACAGGATATGCTGGAGGACAACGGCTATGCTTCCCTGTATGCAGCAAGCATAGATGAGGCATATGAAGTGCTGACAGATAACAGATGTGATCTCATACTTCTGGATATCAATCTTCCTGATGGGACGGGATTCACACTTTGTCAGGAACTCAGGCAGTCATCCCAGATCCCGATCATATTTGCCAGTGCCAGGACGAGTGAAGATGACAAGGTAAATGGACTTGATATGGGTGGAGATGACTATATCGCAAAGCCGTATTCGTTGAAGGAATTAATGTCGAGGATCCGTTCGATATTCAGAAGAACTTATGGCAGCGATGATGATAAGTCTGAGCTATTGGTCCTGAATACAGAGGGGAACAAGATAGAGATCAACAGACATGCGCGGACTGTGAGCAGAAACAAAAGCAATGTGGATATGAAGCCGAAGGAATTTGACCTGCTTGTATACATGGCGGAGAACAGAGGCAGGGTATTGACCAAGGAACAGATCATGAGTGCCGTGTGGGGGCTGTACAGCGATGTGGAGCCATCCACGGTTGCGGTGCATGTGAGGTGGCTCAGGGAAAAGCTGGAGACAGATCCTTCACATCCGCAGCTTATCCGTACGGTATGGGGAACGGGATATGTGCTGGGAGATAGTGAATAGACAAAGACAGTGAGGATAATATGAGCTTGTAAGGTGGATGTCCACTTGGCAGCTATAGGGAGTTTATATGAAACGACATTCAGTAAGAAACAATATAATAAAAATGCTGATCGTGTTCATGTGCGCCATAACCATAGTTTTTGGCTGGCTGTTCTACAGGGAGAAGCAGGACGAGACACGGCGGATAAAAGATGATGAATATGGGCAGTATATAGTGGAACTGAATGAAGTGAAACAACTGTATGATTCGGGATCCACAGATGCTGACGAAAAGCTTGACGCTGTAATGAATGAACTCAGGGAACAAAAGCTAGATACCGGCAAGTCAGGACTTAGAAATATATTGATCATTTATATCGTTGTCCTGTGTGTTGTGATTGTATTATTCATGTACATATACGTGTGTGTTCTCAGGCCATTTGACGAGCTGGAGGATTATGCATCACATCTGGCAGCAGGGGATATGGACACCGAGCTTAAGTACAGACGGGTAAATATGTTCGGAAGCTTCACGTGGGCATTTGACCATATGAGAACGGAGATAGTGCATGCAAGGCGTAGAGAGCAGGAAGCGATAGAGAACAACAAGACAGTTATAGCCACGCTGTCACATGATATAAAGACTCCGATCGCATCCATAAGAGGATATGCGGAGGCATTGGTCATGAATATGGATGCCACCCAGGAGCGCAGGGAGAGGTATGCGTCGGTCATCATGAAGAAATGTGATGAGGTGACGTCCATAACGAATGACATGTTTATCCATTCTCTGCACGATCTGGACAGGCTGGCGGTGAAGAGCGATGAGGTTGAGATAAAACCTCTGCTGGAACAGATCCTGTCAGATATAGGACTTGGTATGAATATCGTGGTGAATGGAGATATAACCGAGGCAGTGCTTGAGCATGCAGATTCGGGAAGAGTGGTCCAGGTGATAGAGAATATCTTGTCCAATGCGGCAAAGTATGCCAGGGACACGGAGATAAGTATTGTTACGGAATGTATAGAGCCTGAAAAACTTCCAAGGAATGTCCATGTGGGCGGCGCTGATATGGTATACAGTCTGTCCATAAAGGATCATGGAACAGGAATTCCGGATAAGGATATGCCGTTCATATATGAGAAGTTTTATCGAGGGGGAAACTCCGGTGATGAACCGGGAGCGGGCCTTGGACTATTTATTGTCCATTATCTCATGGACAGAATGGGCGGAGCTGTAGAGCTCGTAAATCATGCTGATGGCCTGGAGGCAGTGTTATATTTTGCAGCAAGAAAAGTTTGTTAAGGACTTGTTAATAAATA
>CAKQQK010000079.1:0-14200 GCA_934270935.1 uncultured Coprococcus sp.
CGCCAGCCCTTGCCGAAGGCACTTATTAATGGGCTGGTGTTCAAAGTTGAGGGAGGTATGTATATGAGGCTTTCTCAGAATTCAGGAGTGCCTATATATCAGCAGATAGCGGATAGTTTCAAGTCAGATATCCTGGCCGGCAAGTATGCCCAGGGTGAGTATCTGCCGTCTATCAGAGGACTGGCGCGGGATCTGAAGATAAGTGTTATCACAACCATGAAAGCATATGAGCTGTTAGAGCAGGAAGGGCTGGTCACGGCTGAACAGGGCAAGGGTTTTTATGTGAATGCACAGGACAGTGAGATGCTGATAGAGCAGCATCTTCGAAAGGTCGAGGCATCTTTGACGGAGGCCATAGCTGCGGCACGTATTGCGGGTTTGACGGACGATGAACTAAAGAATATGCTTGACGCCCTGCTTATGGTACAGGACTGACGATCTGACAGGCAGGGAACAAAGCAGGCAGAGAACAAGGCAGGCAGAGAACAAAGCAGACAGTAAATAGGGAAAAAGAAAGACATGAAGAGAGTTTAAGGTTTAATGGAGGATTGGATGATGAATTATGACTGCGCTGTAAAAGGGGAGAATATTTCCAAAAAGTTTAAGACATTTACACTGGATATACCTGATCTGAGGGTGCCGAAGGGATTTGCGACAGCGCTCATCGGTGAAAATGGAGCGGGAAAGACGACACTTCTCAATATGCTTTCAGGAATAAGGCTTGATTACAAAGGTGAGCTGACTTTCTTTGACAGGTATTCATCGGAGGAGAAGGAGAGGAGAGCGGATGTAAAGAACAGGATAGGCTATACGGGAACAGGCAGATATTACCTTCCACAGTGGACTGTATCTGATGTGGAGGAGATAAGCAGTCTGCTCTTTGACAATTTTGACAGGGACGAGTTCGAAAGATATTGCCGCGAACTTGCGATATTTCCTGATTCCCATGACGGTGTTGCTCTGAAGAAGAAGTGTTCAGCACTCTCTGATGGAACCAGAACTAAGCTGATGCTTGCCGGGGTTATGGCGAGGGATACAGACCTGCTGCTGCTCGATGAGCCGGCATCGCCTCTTGATCCTCTTATGCGAGACAAGCTGTGTCAGATGATCGGCGATTATATAAGCGACGGAGCGGGGGAGAAGAGTGTATTGTTCTCAACACACAATATATCCGATATGGAGAGCATCACTGATTATGCGATCATCATGGAACATGGAAATGTGGTCGAGTGCGGATTTGTGGAGGATCTGAAGGAGAAATACATACTGATAAAGGGAGATGCCCAGGATGCAGAGGCGGCATCAAAGATCCTTTATACCATGACTAAGAATCCATATGGTTTTGAGGGGATCTGTCTTGCAGAGAATCTTGACAAGCTAGCCGGCATGAATGTGAGCAAGGAGATACCATCGCTGTTTCAGATAAGTGTAGCGGTCATGAAGAATAATACAAAAATGGTATTAAAGTAAAAACAGCTTAGAGTGTTTCATATATTTATAGGAGCGTTATTATGAGGATGATAAAGGATTACAGAGCCATTACGAATGGAAAATACCGGTTAGGGTGCAATGTTCTGATACCGGTTGTACTGGGGATCATACTGGCTTTGGTCGATGCAGTGGTGAGAAGCTGTTATGTTACAGTAGTCATGTTTGGTTTTGGTGCCGCGTTCATGACTGCGATTGAGATTGTTGGTGATTATTGGGGATTTGGTGCAATATGTGTGAAAGGGTGCCTTGGAATGGACTATCTGAAGACATCCACAAAGGGCAAAGCCATGCTGCAGAATGCACTTATGGCGGATCTGCTTGTCCGCCCGGTGAGGATTGCGATATGTATGGCGATGGTGGCCGTGCCATATGGAATTATGGTGGGAAATCCAGTGAGACCGCTTTGTCTGTCGGTGCTGCTCACAGCAAATCTGTCGGTGTGGGCGCTGAACATTACGAGATATGTCCAGAGTGTCCAGGTTATGAGTGTACTGTCCATGCTGGCATATGGAGTGTCAGGGGCTGCAGTTATATACATAGCGACATCTCATAAAATGCAGAGATTTGAATGGCTGATAGTGGCAGCACTTGCGGTATTGGTGGTGGCTGGAATATATGTGACGAGTAGACATATGTACCGCAAGGTTGAGGCGTCTTATCTGGATATGGATTAACAGATTGTTGTTCAAGGCCGGAAACGGCTTAGACTATCCGCCCCGCCTGCCGACGGGAGAAATGATATATATTAGACAAGGAGGATTAAGGGATGAAAGATTTGATACTTGGTTTTAAACTTCTCAGATATGGATATAAATTAAAGACAAATGTGATGATGCTTATCTTGTTCACTGCAATAGGGTTTGTGGTCGAACTGTCATCACATGGAACGAACATGCTGGGCGGTTTCTATTTTATGCTGACTGGAATGTTTGCCTACCAGATGATAATATACATGAATGCATCGGACTATGTGCAGTCAAGCGTGATGAAGAGAAAACTGGAGGTGGGAATGCCAGTGATCGTCAGCACAGTTGTGTATCTTGTACTTTTCACAATACTTGTTGCGGAGAAATATATACTTATCAGAATGTATCCGGAGAATACAGAAAACTATCAGGATACATTGTTTATGATCATATTTATATTGTTCGGAGCTATGATATTCTGTGGTGTATGTTACAAATATTTTGTGACAAGCTTTATCGTGTTTATGCTGGTGATAATGACCTGCATGTCAACAATCAGTTCCTGGCTGTGTCACCATCATATATCAGAGGTTATAAGCCTTGGGATTGTAAAGCTTGCTATCCTTGGATATGCGGCCATCCTTTTGGGTGGTGTTATAGAGTATTTGACCAGTTCACTTCTCTACAGAAAACAGTTGTCAGAAATCGCAATGGGCGGACTCAGCAAGAGCATGAAGTAAACGGAAATACAAATAAACTTAACAAAATAGACGGAACAGAGCCGGTTGCGGATCGTGCGGGATTGCCGAAGAGAGGGCGGTCACAGCAGAAGATTTGTAACCGGCTCTATTGCTATTATCAGGTGAGTGGAATATAATATTTAAGAATGTGTGCACTGGAAAAATTCGGCAGCTGTGCATAGGAGTAATGTATAAAAGACAGAACCATAACGGCAGACATTAACAAGTCAGCATATGAATTTGAAATGAAAGATATAAGAAAGATATAGGAAAGTTATATGGTACAGAACATATTGTTTGATCTGGATGAGACACTGCTGGACTTCAAGCGCAGTGAGAGCAGAGCGCTCTCCAATATGCTTAAGCATATTGGGGTGGAGCCTACAGAAAAGGTCATATCCAGATACAGCGAGATCAACAAATCGAGATGGAAGCTGCTTGAACAGGGTCTGCTCACAAGGCAGCAGGTTAAGGAGAGCAGATACGAGATACTATTTGCAGAACTGGGAGTTGACTACTCTGCTGCGGAGGCGACAGCCTACTATGAGGATCAGCTCAGCCAGAAGGGATTTATGTTCCCTGATACGATAAAGCTGCTTGAAACATTGCACGGAAGATACAGAATGTACATTGTGTCAAATGGTGGCTCAAATGTACAGAGCGGACGACTTTTGGACAGCGGTATAGGAAAGTATTTTGAGGATATATTCATATCTGAGGATGCCGGAGCTGAGAAACCGTCCAGAGAATTCTTTGACTATTGCTTTGGCAGGAGACCAGAGATAAAGGTGGATGAGTCGGTTATCATAGGGGACAGTTTGACATCTGATATACAGGGTGGGATAAATGTCGGTATGAGGACAATATGGTTCAACCCGGACGGTCAGCAGGCGGCGGATATACGTCCGGACTATGAGGTGAAAACCCTTATGGAGATACCGGCGTTGCTTGAAGAGCTGTAAGCAAAAAAAGCAAAATTATTTATTGGGACCGGATACAAATGAGACCGGATACAAATGAGACTGGATATAAATGAGTCCAGATTGAAATAAGGAATAGACAAATATACAGAGGTACTACATGAAGATAAGAGATTTGATCACACAGGATAAGGCGACACTATCATTTGAGGTGTTCCCACCAAAGAAAGATACTGACTTTGCGGACGTTGAGGCTGCCGCACTTGGCATAGCGGCGCTAAAGCCTGACTACATGAGCGTAACCTACGGCGCTGGCGGAAGTACAAAGGGCCACACCATACAGCTTGCGCGGGAGATACAGGAGAAGTACGATGTTCCGACTATAGCACATCTCACATGCGTGTGTGCCAGCAGAGACGGAATAAAAAATGCGCTTGTGGAGATGAAGAACGCAGGAATAGAGAATATACTTGCCCTTCGCGGAGATATACCGAAGAACTATGATGGACAGGTGTTTGCAGAGTTTTCGCATGCATCTGAGCTGGTGGAGCTCATCAAGGAGTCGGGTGACTTCTGTGTGGGCGGTGCCTGCTATCCTGAGGTACATCCGGATTCAGCAAATAAGCATGATGACATAGCCGGGCTTAAGAAGAAGGTCGATGCCGGATGCGATTACCTGACTACGCAGATGTTCTTTGATAACAACATTTTCTTTAATTTTATGTACAGAGTCAGGGAGGCTGGAATAAACGTCCCGATCATACCGGGTATCATGCCGATCACAAAGCGTGTCCAGGTCAAGAATGCGGTGAAGCTTTCAGGCTGCAATGTGCCTGAGAGATTCAAGAGTATAGTGGATGCATTTGGCGATACGGAGGCGGCCATGAGACAGGCGGGAATCGCGTATGCAACAGACCAGATCATCGATCTCATGGCAAATGGAGTAAAGCATATACATGTGTATTCCATGAATAAGCCGGAGGTCGCAGCCGGAATACAGAAGAATCTCAGTGAGATACTTAAGGTGTGGTAAAACAATTAGGTTATTCATGACACACAGATTAAACTGACAGTTTGTAGATGTTTATCAGTTGTATGTGTATTATGAGAGCATCCTGAAACTGAATTTCTACAGAATAAATTGCCAAATAATATTATAATAAATACAAGACATCAAAATTAAGATAACAATTATAAGAAAGAAGGAATATAAAATGACACTCGAAGTTTTACAGAAGGACATGATAGCAGCAATGAAGGCAAGAGATAAGGAGAGAAAGGACAGTATATCATCTCTCGTATCAGCAGTTAAGAAGGTTGGAATCGACAACGGCTGCAGAGACAATATACCGGAGGATATAGTTGACAGCGTTATCCTCAAGGAGATCAAGTCTGTGAAGGAGCAGATAGACACATGTCCTGCAGACAGAACAGATCTGCTTGAGCAGTACAAGGCAAGATATGATGTGTTCAACGAGTATGCACCAAAGCTTTTGTCAGAGGATGAGGTCAGAGAGATACTCACCACAAAGTTTGCAGATGTGATCGCAACCAAGAACAAGGGACAGATCATGAAGACAGTCATGGCAGAGCTCAAGGGCAAGGCTGACGGCAAGGTTATCAATCAGGTTGTTGCAGAACTTTGCAAATAATAGTTTCTGACAGAAATCAAATCTGCGAATTAGTGAACAGAATTAGTGGAGAAAAATATGAAGTTTGTAGGAATTGAGAAGAAGGAACAGGGCAAGTTCATCACAAGGTATGATGTGAAGTATGAGACCGTAGATGGCATACTGAAAAATTATGAGATGATAAGCAGAAATGGCGATATCACAGATTTTGAGGGACTTCACGGCAAGGCTGCGGATGCAGTTGTCATCATAGCCACCGATGAGAATGATGAGAAGATCCTGATAGACAGAGAATACAGACTGGCTCCTGGCGAGTGGGTATACAATTTCCCTGCCGGACTTATAGATCCGGGCGAGACCCCGGAGGTCAGCGCAAAGCGTGAACTTATGGAGGAGACGGGACTTGAGCTGTACGAGATCACGGATACAATAGGTACAAGCTACAGCGCTGTCGGATTTTCAAACGAGACAAATATGTGCGTGGTGGGCAAGGCGAGAGGCGAGTTTAAGCCGAGCACATCAACTCTGGAGGAGATCACACCTGGCTGGTACACCAAGGCGGAAGTGAGAAAGCTGCTAAAGACTGAGAAGTTCGCAGCCAGAACCCAGGCATTTTGCTATGTATGGAGCAGAAAGTAGGAGGAGTATGTGTATGGAGAAATTACCAGGAAAGGGTATGGTTACGGTGTCATCTGTCATCATGCTCATATGGGGACTTGTAAATGCAGGATATTATGATGTGGCAAAGCTTGTGCTTGCTGACGATCCATCATCTAAGGCCATCGTGTGTGGTGTTGTGGTTGGAATCGCGTCACTTGCAGCAATCATAGGCGGAATATTTGGAATAGCTGGAAGCAACAAGGTGGCAAAGGCATCTGCGATAGTTGTGTGGGCAGCATTTTTGCTCATATTTGCAATTGTGAGCGGAATAGTAGCACTTGTGGCAGGAGACAGCAAGGCTATTGGAGTTGTCATGATGATAGTTGGAATCATTGTTCCATTTATCATGTTCATGGGAGCATCAAAGAACAGAGTAAAGTAATTTATGAGAAGTAACAGTTATAGGTTTTTTCAGAACAGAGAATGTAAATTTTTCCCATGCCATGAGGTACAGGATGAAGATGATTTTAACTGTCTGTTCTGTTACTGCCCTTTATATCTCGATGACAACTGTATAGGATCCCCGGAATATATAATAACCGGACGGGGACAGCGGATAAAGGATTGCAGTTCGTGTCTGGTGGTCCACAGTCCGGAGATGTACGATAAAGTTATCGCACATCTGCGCAGACAGGACGAAATCCTGCGTGTGGATCTGCGCAAAATGAAAAGTCAGTTGATGGACAGACTTTTTCGGATCACTCATATAAATGATATGGATGAGGATATGCGCGCGGAACATAGACTGGTGGCTGACCGGGTGGTGGATAAGGTTATGACTGGATCTGTTGCAGAAACATTGGATTGCGATGGAGAAGTTTCAGTCTGCAAGGGAGCAGCTTTGGACTGCACGGAAGTCGTTTCGAACCACAAGGGAGCAGTCTTGGACTGCACGGAAACAGTTTCGAATCCTATGGAAGTGTATGTTCTGCTGCAGCCATTTGCGGGGGAATGTGTCCACAAAGGATACCTGGGATTTGGAAATAAAAAGATAGAGTGCAATGTACTTGAACAGATTGACACAGCCGGTGTTGAAAAAGGTTACTTATATGCATTTCATGCGCCGGATGTTGACCTGGAGAGTGCAGGATCGGTTCTTGAGCAGTATTACATGGAGGCATTTCAGGTGGCATGCATGGATGTCACAAGAGGGTGGATACAGGGATATCTTGAGAGAAAGAACAGTGTATATGAGAAGAAGTATTGCAGTCCGTCATTCGGTCCGGGATATTATGGAATGGGCATGGATGCTGTACCTGAGCTGCTGGGACTTATGGACGCATCACAGGTTGGCGTGTCATGGAACGGAGAATGCATGTCGCCGAAGATGAGTCTTGTTGGAACATATCTGATCGCGGGTGAAGATGTGTATGCAGTAGATTCTGATTGCATAGATTGTATTGGACAGCGTGGTGGCTGTGAATTCTGCGTAAACAGAGCAGATAAAAGATAGCAGGCAGTTTCATTGTAGACTGCCTGCTAATTGATTATTCTTATGTAGTTTTACGGATCCTGTCAGTCCGGCAAAATAGAAGTTATTATCTACTTATTTTGGAATTTGAGAGTTGATAACTCATTTTTTCTGAATCAGAAAACTTTTCTAATATAAATTGTAAATATTCGTTACTTTATTTACTGAAGTAGTTGTGCATCGAACGTATGTTTGATATAATATATTTGGTGCTACCCTATTCGGTAGGCGGTTAGCCTTCGCCACAGGAGTTTATAGCCTGTGTTTACATAGATAAATCCACATGTGGAAATCTATACGGAGGTTTGTGCTTATGCTTACAACGGAAATTTTTATAGCCATCATCAGCTTATGTATTACATGCTTTGCTCTTGGTTATGCCGTTGGCTCTAAGAGTAATGATAAGAAATAAGACAAAAAGTAACCGCCCTGTCCTGAGAAAACTTGGCGGTTACTTTTTGTAATCATCTTTATATCAGGGCTAACCGTCTATTGGTAGCACTTCTTAATATTATATTAGCATTCAACTGTTATCATGTCAAACATATATTCGATTGTCTTTTATCTATACAAATATGAAGTTATCACTTAATGGTTTTCAAAGAGTTCAGTATGACTGATAAATAGTATTAGTCCAAATCGAAACTAAAGACCGCTTTGTCGAAATTGCGGTTCTTTAAATCTTCATCTGAAATGATCCAAAAGATATTCCATAGACAACCAACGTTGTAACCATATTGAAACAGCAGATGAGTTTTTGTGTTTACATCCGGAATATTACCACCCGTAGGATAACCGAATAATTTGTTTCCGTCATACGAAAGATATTCGATATCATAATCTGGAGCAACTTCTTCAAGACGGTCAAATAGGTCACAGTCAAGCACATCTTCCAGTGGCTGATAATCTGTGGTGACTTCAAACTCGACAGCCTTTTCCTCAAAAGCTTCTGTAAAATACTTTGAATAATATGGAACAGGTGGCTCAGTTCTCTTTAAATTTGACAGGTCGCCGTTGTACCAGATCACCTTGTGATAAGCCGAATTTTCGGGGGCGTCAGCAACGCTTTCAACCCATTTGTTGGTCTGGTGAATTGAGTCGATTTCTCCGCTCCAGAAAAAATATAAAATACCCGTGTGCGGAAGCTTGTTTTCAATATCCAAGTCGGCAATGTCCGCAAGATTGATTTGAGCAACAAGCTGCATTGCTGATTTTTCGTACCGCTCAGTGTCATCTCCGCGCTTGCAGGAATAGCCAGACATTGTGGGATATGGAATTTCGGGCGGAAGATCGGGAAAGCCACCGATTTTACTTGAGCCTTTTGCAATTGCATTTCCCACATCCTTCACACACATTTTAATAGTATTTTTTCGGTAGTCTTTAATACTTTCTGCAATATCAGTGTGTCCTTCTTTAATAAGGAATTCAATCAAATCCATTTCGTGCATTTTTGTCTTATACCCCCTAATCCCTGTTTGTTAAAGTCAACACATCCATTATACCTTATATCGCCTGATTTGCATACACATGTAATGGCGCTCCTACCTTTTGGATTTCTGCGCCAGAAATACCAGACTGACGGTAAGTGTCACAGCCTCGGTCACAGGTGCAGCAAACCACAAGCTGTTGCCATCTGTCAAAACAGGGAACGTCAATATACACACACTGCTGAGTATGATGTTTCGGAGCAGTGATATACACAGAGATTGCCCGGATTTAAGTATAGCTTGAAGATAGTAGGAGGTCATCAGGTTGATACCAAATGGCACAAATGCGAAGAAGTATGCCCTGACTCCAAGGTCAGCTATGACACCGAGACCTTCATTCATATCTATAAATACACTGCAGAGCACCCTTGGAAAAAGTACTCCAAGAAGTGAGAACAGCACGCCCATGATCAGGATGGTTGTGTAAGCCATTCTTTTTATGACGTTTATTCTGCCTATGTTATTTGCTCCGTAGTTGGTCGATATCACAGGCTGCACAGACTGACCAACTCCTGTGAACAGAGAATTGAACAGGATGACGCAGTTGGAGATGACGCTGTATATGGACAGGGCATTCTCACCGCAGTACTTCAATATCTGTATGTTAAACAGCAGCACTATAAATCCATTTGCAAATTCATTGAAGAAACTCGGGATACCGGCTGTTACGATATTATTCATGCTGTTCAGGATCCTGTGTGGCATTATGAAACGCAGCTCATTCTTCTTGCTGAGGAAATGTGATGAGGCGACAAGTACCTGGATCAGCATACCGATAACAGAGGCAAGCGCGGCTCCGCCGATTCCCTGTTTCATCGGGAATACCAGTACGATGTCCATCACGATATTGAATACTCCGCCCAGCAGTACGCCTGCCATGGCGCGGTTCGGATCATTGTCAGCCCTCACAAATATAGCGATGAAGTTGGAAAATACTGCAACCGGCAGGAACATATTTATATAGTGCATGTATGACATGGCATATGGGTATAGAGCGTTATTTGCGCCCATGAGCCTCAGCAGTGTGGGCATACAGGTTCCATATAATATCCATAAAAGTGCCGTGATTGCCGCGATCATCATGAATGACACGGTGAAGTAACGGTTTGATTTCACTGTGTTGCCGCTTCCCCGGTGTACGCTCATCTGTACCGAGCCGCCAACTCCGAAGAGAATTCCGGTTGACATAAGTATGCAGAGCAGTGGCGTGGTGATGCTCAGAGCGGCCAGGGCATCAGCTCCAACACCTTTGCCGATGACGATGGCATCAGTCAGGGTGTATATGGACATGACCATGGCACTTCCAAGGGAGGGAATGAGGAATTTGAAGTAAAGCTTTTTCAGATCGTCTTTTAACAGATTCATTTGTAAATCTCCTTAATAAAAAAGTTTATAATTGAAAATCATTGAAAATCGGAAAAGCACATGATCGCGGGTACACATTAACCTGCTAGCCGCATAAAAAAAGAGCCAGATAAGACAAAGTATCTTATCTGGCTCATGAAAATTCTGATATATGTGTATCGCGATTCATGTTCCATCCGGGAATCCTGCATCTGCAGAACACCTTGCAAGGTATATTAATATTCAACATACCGTCCGACTTGTGTTATTATAACAGGAGGCATAAAAATGTCAAGGATTAATAAGGGGGTATTATGGAGTATAGAGTGACAGATGCAAATGATATAGATATGCTGATGGATGTCAGATTGTCCATGCTTAGGATAGTCAATGATCTTCCCGCTGATTATATATTTGACGATGAATTGGTGGTGAGCAGCAGAAGGTATTTTCTTGAGGGTGATCAGACAACTGTTGCAGCTGTCGATGACGGAAGATGTGTGGCGTGTGCCAGTATGTCTTATATTGAAATTATGCCAACATTTTCTCATCCTTCGGGAAAGAGAGCACATCTCATGAATGTATATACAGAAAAGGACTATCGAAGGAGGGGAATCGCCAGGCAGCTTGTGAATATGCTTATAGAGGATGCGCGTGCACATGGCGCCACGGAGATAAGCCTTGATGCCACGGAAAGCGGCAGACCGCTGTATGAGTCTATGGGATTTAAGGCATCTGAGGAGTGCATGGTTATAGATATACAGCAATTATGATACTTTTGATAATAGACAGTTTACATACATATATTTACGGAGACAGACATAGCTATGGAAGTAAGAGATAGCATAAAAAAAAGACGCAGCATTAGAAAGTTTAAAGATATCCCAGTGGAGCCGGCGATTATAAGACAGCTTATCGAGGCGGCGGTCGCAGCGCCATCGGCAAAGAACAGGCAGCCGTGGAAGTTTATAGTATACACAGACGCTGCGAAAGAAGAGATCTGCGATGCCATGGAGGCGGGACTTGCAAGAGAAAAGTCAGGTCAGACCATACTCCCAGGATGGACATGCGGCCACGCGGACGCGGACAATACGCTCCGAGTCATGAGGGAGGCACCTGTTCTTATAGCTGTATTAAACACAAATGGCAGAACTCCGTATGAGAACATAGACACAGACCACAGGATTGCAGAGATATGCGACAGCCTTTCTATAGGCGCGGCGATTCAGAACCTGCTGCTTGAGGCGACAGCCCACGGCCTTGGAACGCTGTGGATCGCAAATACCTGCTTTGCCTACCCGGAGCTTGTAAAATGTATAGGAACGGAGGATCAGCTCATAAGTGTTGTCTCGGTTGGCTATGCTGCAGAGAATCCGGATATGAGACCTAGAAGGAAAATGGAAGAAGTGCTGGAATACAGAGCTTGAGATCAGTAGAACATTTCGACAATAGTCAAACTGGTTAAGAGAAATACACAAAAGAAATATTTACAAACATACAATTAGGAGGACATACAGACATGTCACTGGAAAAAGCAGAAAAGTTTCTTAAAGATAAAGGATATGGAGACAAAATTATACTTATGGACGTGCCAACGGCAACTGTTGCCATGGCGGCGGAGGCACTTGGCGTTGAGCCGGGCATGATCGCCAAGACCATGGCATTCATACAGGATGACAAGATCGTGCTAATTCTCACCGAGGGCACAGCCAGAGTTGACAACAGGAAATACAGAGACAGATTCCACGTCAAGGCGAAGATGGTGCCATTTGACAGCGTGGAGGAGCTTGTCGGACATGCCCCGGGCGGTGTGTGTCCATTTGGCATAAATCCTGGAATAGATGTTTACCTTGACGAGAGTCTCAAGAGATACGAGAGAGTGTTCCCTGCGGCGGGCAATGACCATAGCGCGGTGAACCTCACCATCTCCGAGCTTGAGGACGCATCCGGTGCAAGCGGCTGGGTAGATGTGTGTAAAGAACCGGAGGAGTAATAGACAAAATGAACAATCCGATAAAAAAACTGACAAAGCGGGAATGGCTTATCTGGCTGAGTTCCATGGCTATAGTACTGGTGTCGAATCTGCTAACTGCAGATCTGGATATCCTCACATTAGCGGCGGCACTCATAGGCGTGACATCGCTTATATTTGCGGCAAAAGGAAATGTGTGGGCGCAGATATTGATGGTTGTATTCAGCATATTATACGGTATCATATCTTTTAGGTTCCGCTACTGGGGTGAGATGATAACCTACCTCGGGATGACGATGCCGATGGCGGTGTGGTCCGCCATAACGTGGTTCAAGAATCCGTCGGAGGGCAACAGCAGTGAGGTTGCCATACAGAAACTGACAAGAAGACATGTGATATGGCTCACTGTCAGTACGGTGCTTGTAACGGTTGTATTCTACTATATACTCATGCTACTTGACACGCCGAACATAGTGTTCAGCACAATATCAATAGTCACAAGCTTCCTTGCAGCGGCGCTCACCATGCTGAGATCGTCATACTATGCGGTGGGATATGCAGCAAATGATGTGATTCTGATAGTTTTGTGGGTTCTCGCGTCACTTGAGAATCCGGCATATATTCCTGTAGTTGTAAATTTCGTCATATTCTTTGCGAATGATATGTATGGCTTTGTGAGCTGGAAGAAGAGAGAAGTGAAGCAGGCTGTGGATATGTAGGAGATAATGTATTGTGTAGAAATAAATTGTTTCGATGATTTACAGCACATAATATACAGTAGTACAATAGCTAAAGTGTTGAACATAGGCAATACACATCACACTGAACTTATTTTTATGTTCACAGTGAGCATGCAGACAGAATGATAAAAGAAGAAATAGAACATAAGTGAAATCTTATCATAATAGGAGGACGCATAGATGAATATAAACATAAGAGAGTACATGGCAGCAGATGCAAAGTCAGCATCAGAGATATGGAACCAGGTTGTGGATGATGGAGTGGCATTTCCACAGGAAGAGGATCTGACACCGGAATCAGGCGATGCATTTTTCGGGGAGCAGACATATACAGGAATAGCTGAGAACACAGAGAGCGGTGAGGTGGTAGGACTCTACATACTCCATCCGAACAACGTGGGAAGATGTGGACATATATGTAACGCCAGCTATGCCGTGAGACGCGATATCCGCGGTGAGCACATAGGAGAAAAGCTTGTGCTTGACTGTATCTCCATGGCAAAGAAGAAAGGCTTTGGAGTGCTCCAGTTCAATGCCGTAGTAGCATCAAATGTACATGCGCTTCATCTGTACAAGAGGATTGGATTTACTCCGCTTGGAGTCATACCGGGAGGATTTAGAATGCCGGATGGACATTACGAGGATATCATTCCGCACTATTATGACCTTAGAAAAGATGCAGATCAGTAATGAGCTGCAGCATACGGTGTAACATCACAGAAAAATATGTTGATGTTACGATCTGACAGCGGTATACTTGGTGTCAGAGAATTGGATAGTATATGGGGAGCTGGCGAGTTAGCCGGCTGAGAGGAGGCTGAACGCTTCGACCCACAACCTGATGCGGATAATGCCGCCGTAGGGATACGTTTGATACATACATAATGATGTAAGTAAGAAAGAAGAGACGCATTCCCTCGTCTCTTCTTTCTTTATTTTCATAAGGAATAATCCACGTGAGTGGGATATTCCTAAAGTGGCTGATTGGGGGCACCACCTTCCGCCACTATAAAAGTGTAAGAGAAACAAATATTAGATCTGGAATAGATGTATAAAGC
>CAKQQK010000080.1:0-14106 GCA_934270935.1 uncultured Coprococcus sp.
GCAAGGCCTGACGCTCTGGTCCAGATATCATCACTGTGCATTAAGAGCGGCAACTGCGCCGTACTTAAGGGTGGCAAGGAGACTGCCAACACCAACAAGGCTCTCTTCGATGTGATCTACAGCACAGCCGTTGCAAATGGAGCACCTGAGGGCTGCATGCTGCAGGCAAGCCAGCACAATGAGATCGACGAACTTCTGTCCTGCAGCAAGTCTGTTGACCTGCTCATACCTAGGGGGTCAAATGCATTTGTGCAGTACATCATGAACAACACCAAGATTCCTGTCATGGGACACGCAGACGGAATCTGTCACACATACATAGACAAGGATGCGGATATTGAGAAGGCTATCCCTATCATCATAGACGCCAAGACCCAATACACAGCCGCCTGCAACGCAACAGAGACTCTTCTCATCCACAAAGATGTGGCAGATGAGATGCTCCCAGCCATAGCAAAGGCTCTCATGGAGCACGGTGTAAAACTCCGCGGAACCGCTGATGCTGCCCGCATCATCAACCAGGCTGAATGCAACATAAATAATCATGAAGAAAGCACCAAGACAAACACCGCAGATTCAAATAGCACAGCAATCAATGGAAAAACAAACTTAGACAAATCAAATAGCTCAGCAGACAGCCAGACCGGATGTGAGATCATGGGAGACAACGACTTTAACACTGAATATCTTGACTTGATCCTCTCAGTCAAGATCGTAGATGATGTTCAGGATGCCATCTCACATATCAACCACTTTGGTTCACACCACACAGACTGTATCGTAACTGAAAACGCAGACACTGCTGCCCTCTTCATGCAGCTTGTGGACTCCGCAGGAGTATACCAGAACTGTTCAACAAGATTTGCAGACGGTTTCAGATACGGATTTGGCGCAGAAGTTGGAATAAGCACAAGCAAGATCCACGCAAGGGGTCCCGTCGGACTTGAGGGACTTGTCACATACAAATACAAACTGTACGGACACGGCCAGATAGTGGATGACTATTCAACCGGAAAGAAACATTTCCACTTTAGAGATCTTTAAACTTACAAATACAGAAAGACAGAGAACAGCTTCTTTCATACAACGAAACTGTTCTCTTAAATTACTCCTGTTCCAAATAATTTACAGAGGTATATCAAAAAATGAAAACCATTTTAAAGATATTTAAAAATGATCTTATCGGAATCAAAAAAAGCATACTTACAATCGTCCTTGCTATTGGCCTGTGCATACTTCCTGCGCTATACGCATGGTTCAACATATTTGCCAACTGGGACCCATATGCCAATACGGGCAACATAATCATAGCAGTGGTAAATCTGGATACCGGATACACTGATGAGAATGGCAGCACTTCTAACATGGGGCAGTCCATAGTAGAAAAACTCAAACGCCAGACCAGCATAGGCTGGGTCTTCCCCGATACAGAAGAGAAAGCCATAGACGGTGTAAAATCCGGAGAATACTATGCCGCAATCGTCATCGGAGCAGATTTTTCATACAATATGTTCAACGCTCTCACCGATAACTTTGTGAACCCGAGCTTCACCTATTACGAAAATGAAAAGAAAAACGCTGTGGCTCCCAAGATCACAGACACAGCTGTATCAACATTAAAAACCAGCATAAACGAAACATATATAAAGGCTGTCTCACAGAAGCTCATCTCTGCTATAGATGACTCAGACGGTGATCTTACTGCAGACCTCTCAGGAAACGACTTCGTCAGCTCACTTCAGAATGTAGACGCCAATCTCGCAGGCTATCAGAAAACAATAACATCCATAATAGAAGCAAACAAAAAACTGAAATCAGATAACAAGCTTAAAGATGTGACTGATAAAAGCGGAAAACTAATCTCCCAGGCCAATACTGCCATTGATTCCAGCATATCTGATCTGGACTCCACTGGCAATGCATATTACCAGATCAAAGACACTCTTCAGACCAGCATTGATGATATTTCAAGTGATATATCGAACCTTGAAAACTCAGCAAAACTGGCACAGATAAAATCAGATACTGCTGATATCTCAGGCGACCTTGAAAATATCAAAAGCGGTGCAGACGACCTTAAGAAAAAACTGGATGCCGTTGACAGCTATATACGGAGTCTTGACATAAGCAGAACCGACGCCATGTCGTCAGCCCTTGAAAGACTTGACAAATTGAAGGCAGCGACAGACAAGATCAAAACCATCACCCAGGATACAATAGACGAATTTGACACATCAGCACTTGACATAGCCCAAAGTGCACTTAACGACAAGCTGACTGAGATAGCACAGTCCATAGGAACAGTTGATGATACATTTACCAATCAGATCATTCCAGACATGGACAACATCATGCTGAATATCAAAAATGCACTGTTAAATGCACAGGATCTGTTAAATATTCTAAAAGATACAATTTCTGCGACAAGCACTGTATTTGACAATTATAAAGGAACCATCGACTCCATGAACACCAGCCTGTCTGATCTGTCTGATCTCATAGGAGACATCCGTAGCAAAATCGCAGAAGCCATAGATCAGATAAACAAAGCTTCAGACAGCGAAGTTGCGGACATGATAATTTCATTTCTGAATGGTGATTCCGAGTCGCTGGCCACATTTCTGTCCAAACCAGTTACGGTTGAGGAGCACTACTACTATAAGATTGCAAACTACGGATCTTCCATGGCACCTTTCTATTCCGTTCTGGCGATATGGGTTGGCATGACAATTCTTGTCTCGCTCATGAAAGTCCATGTAAAGAAAGATGAATACCTGAAAGACGCCCGCCCGCATCAGCTGTTTTGGGGAAGATATCTCATATTTTTCCTGCTGTCACAGATACAGGTACTGGTAATCGTCCTTGGTGATCTGTATATACTAAAGATACAATGTCTGCACCCATTTGTCTTCTGGGCAGTTGGAGCTATGACCGGCCTGACATTCTCAATACTGATATATTCGCTCACCATATCTTTCGGCGATATCGGGAAAGCACTTGCAGTTGTCATCATGGTACTTCAGATTGCCGGAAGCGGCGGAACATACCCTATCGAGGCTCTGCCAGGCTTCTTTAGACAGGCATATATATTCTTTCCATTCCCATATGCAATCAATGCCATGCGTGAATGTATCGGTGGAATGTATCATGGGGATCTGTTCATATACCTGTCAGAGCTTTCTATATTTATAGCTGTCGCCCTTGTCATAGGACTCATAATAAGAAAGCCTTTTATCAGAATCATGCATTTCATCGAAAAGCGAATGGAAGACACCGATATGATGTAGTTTGATTTACTATATATTATTTTACTGGAGGTTTACAGCAATGGACAACCACTCAAATACTAATATTGTTCCCGAAGCCGCACCAGACACCAGCGAAACAGGCCATGCAGATGACAGCATACTGTCACAGGTTCTGGAATTCAGAGACACTGCGCATGCAGAGAACATCAAAAAGATAAAAACCGGCATAAAGTGTATATTTACTGTCCCCGCCTTTTTCCTCATACTCCTTTTTCTGACCGGGAGCTCAAAGATCATATTTCTGGTTATGTGGATAGTTAGTCTGTTTATAATTGCAGCGTACCTGATACACGTTGAATACTCCGACTATAAGATCCAGGAGATGGTCAACTCACTGCAAGATTCTGACAAAGACTTAGATAGTCTGATTGATATAGACAGCATCTACGCCAAAGTATCTTCACCAAAGAAAAAGCTGGATAACATGATAACAAATGTGAAGACCGGCATACAAGATCAGGTTACCGCAGTCCAGAACAAGATAACCGAGGCAGCCGAAGCAGTCGCAGCCGAGATGGAATCTTCAGATAATACAAAGCCGGATGGCAACAGTACAGGATCTGAAACCAATGGAAATGACAGTAATACAGATTCAATAGACAGCAGCGCTAAAGCAGGGGACAAAGGATCTGACAATTCTGAAACAGATGCGGTCAAGGAGGAATTACCATGAAAAACATATGGCGTGTATATATGTCCGACCTAAAAAGGCTCACCACCAATGTCGTGGCTCTATCCATAGTCATGGGCCTGTGCATTATCCCTTCTCTATATGCATGGTTTAATATTATGTCGAACTGGGATCCATATGGAGAGTCAGCAACATCTCTCATGAAGATTTCTGTCTACTCAGAAGATGAAGGCATGGACATGAGCGGTATGCAGCTCACCATCGGAGATATGGTTACAGAAAGTCTGGAAAACAACAACACCATTGACTGGACATTTACTGACAGTAAATCAGAAGCACTTGAACTTATTGCAAGTGGAGACTGCTACGCAGGAATCGTCATACCGAAGGATTTCACCAAAAACATGCTCAGTATACTGTCCGGCAACATTGTAAATCCAGATATTGAGTATTATGAAAACAGTAAAAAGAATGCTATTGCGACCAAGATAACCGGTAAAGTCAAGACCACAGTACAGAACGAGATAAACACCAAACTTATAAGCACACTCACAGAGATTTTTGCAAATGCCGGAGATTATCTGTCAGGAAACAATATAGATGGAGCTGATATGATTGCTGGTTTTGAGAGCAGACTCAACCAGGTATCATCAACACTTGACAACTATATCTATATGATGAACACATTTAAGCTTCTCACTGAATCTTCATCAGATGCCATAGATACAACTAAACTTTTATTACCAGGAATAGATAGTATGGCTTCAAGCGGTGCTAAAAGTCTTGGGAACCTCGGCGACAGTGCAAAGATCAGCAGCAATGTAGCCGCAACCGGAATCTCTCTGCTAAATACAGGACTGGACACTATTACTGATAAACTCGATGCTCTGAAAAATACAGTAAACTCTATAAACCGCGAGAATTCATTGGCTCCTATCACTGATGAATCCGATATAACCATTTTACTCAGCAATAATGTATTAGATACCATTGCTGATCTGTTGGAGAGCAAATCACCGACTGTGTCAGAGGCAAAAAATCAATTTGAAAAATTAAAAAGTGATATTGAGCAGCTCACCAACGACGCAAGCCTGACAGATGCCGACATAACGAGTGCTAAAAGCTCCATATTATCCGATATCAGCAAATGCCAGGACTATATTTCCGAAGTAAAATCATCAATAAATGACGAGCTTGCGCCAAAACTTGAGGGTTCCCTGAACAATATCAGCGCATCCCTCTCACAAGCACAAACCATCCTGTCCGGTGTACCGGGGAACTTCAGTGACATAAGCAAAACCATGACAGAGTACCAGAATATACTAAAGTCTGGATCAAGCGATATCGAGAACACCATCAAATGTCTGAAAGATCTTCAGAGCAGTATAGACAAGATCATCACAGATATACATGATATAACCTCAAATGGAAAATATCAGGAATTCATAAATGCAATCAAAGATAACCCGCAGATTATAGTGGATTTCATCTCATCTCCTGTACAGATGAACACAGTTGCTGTATATGAGATATCCAACTACGGATCTGCCATGGCCCCATTCTACACAGTTCTTGCACTGTGGGTGGGTGCTCTCATACTTGTGGCTCTCATACACGTTAAGGTCAAGGACAATAAAGAACTTGAGGGTGTGAAGCCTTACCAGAAGTTCTTCGGAAGATATATGAACTTCTTCGTCATCGGACAGGTCCAGACCATCATAACCGTGATGGGTGATCTGTTCTACGTAGGCATACAGTGTAAGCACCCGATAGCATTTGCACTGGCTGCCATGATGACGAGCTTTGTATTCACATTCCTGATCTACTCTCTCACCGTGGCATTTGGCAATATCGGTGAGGCCATCGCAGTTGTCATCATGGTCATCCAGGTTGCCGGAGCAGGCGGTACTTTCCCGGTGGAAGTGCTTCCGTCAGTCTACCAGTACCTGTACAAATTCATGCCGTTCTCATACTGCATGAACGCCCTCAGGGAATGTGTAGCCGGAATGTATCAACACACCTACGGCAGATGTCTGGCGACCCTGCTGATATATGTTGGTATATCGGTCATCATAGGTCTGCTGCTGGCTAAACCTTGTGCAAAGCTTCTCGACAAGCTGGAACACAGCAAGGAGAAATCTGGATTATTTATATAATCAACTACTCTTGTAATTACAGTTTTTGTCTGTTGTCATTTACGCCCATCTGTACTGTGTAATTTCACTGACAGGACTGTATCCATATGAAGCTGTGGTTGTGAGGATATAATATGTGATGGGTAGCATTATTTAACTCCTAATTCGGGTGATGGATAGCGTTTTCTAACTCCTAATTCGGGTGATGTGTTATCTCCCCAGGATTTTCTTATTTGAGATAATTTGCTCGTCATTAGCACAAAAATATCTCTAAAACGATTATTTGCATAAGAAAAGGATAAAATTCTCCCTATTTATCCTGAATATCACTTTTCAGGACTTTTTAGGAGAATTTTATCCTTTTTCATGTTTATTCTGTTATAAAGGTATAATGCTTGGTATAATGTTGATTACTTAAATAAGTTGTCATTCTCAAAGTAATCTATCTTCATAGCACGTCTTACATCAGCAAGTGTCTCTGCTGCCTTTGCTCTGGCAACCTCGCTGCCGCTCTTTAAGATGTCATATACATCCTGTGGTCTCTTCTCCCACATCTGACGACGCTCTCTGATCGGTGCAAGCTCTGCCTGAAGAACGTTGTTCAGGAACTTCTTGACCTTTACATCACCGAGACCACCTCTTGTGTAGTGCTCCTTGAGTTCATCCATACCACTATAGTCTGGAAGGAACTCCTCGAAATACTCTGGCTTGCTGAATGCATCAAGATAGGTAAATACTGAGTTGCCCTCAACCTGTCCCGGATCTTCAACACGGATGTGGTTTGGATCTGTGTACATGGACATGACCTTCTTCTTGATCTCCGCAGGATCCTCTGACAGGTAGATACAGTTTCCAAGTGACTTACTCATCTTGGCCTTACCATCTGTACCTGGAAGTCTGAGACACGCCTCGTTGTCCGGGAGGACAATCTTTGGATCTACAAGAGTCTCTCCGTATACCGAATTGAACTTATGAACGATCTCCTTACACTGCTCGATCATAGGCATCTGATCCTCTCCAACTGGAACCTCTGTAGCCTTGAACGCTGTTATGTCTGCAGCCTGGCTGATAGGATAACAGAAGAATCCAACAGGAATGCTTGCCTCAAAATTTCTCATCTTGATCTCTGCCTTTACGGTCGGATTTCTCTGAACTCTTGCAACTGTGACAAGATTCATATAGTAAAATGTAAGCTCTGTGAGCTCTGGTACCATTGACTGGATGAATATAGTAGATTTCTCAGGATCTATGCCACAGGCAAGATAATCAAGAGCAACCTGCATAATATTCTGTCTGACCTTCTCAGGATGCTCTGCGTTGTCTGTAAGCGCCTGCGCATCAGCCACCATGATGTAAATCTCATCATACTTTCCTGAATTCTGAAGATCGACTCTTCTCTTAAGTGATCCTACATAGTGTCCCACATGAAGACGGCCCGTAGGACGGTCGCCTGTTAATATTACCTGTTTCATAACCTTCTCCTTTATATTGTATCTTTTATACCTGTCATTTATATATCTTTTTATAATCAGTCAGCTTATTTTTTACCCACTGCCAGCCTCACCGATTACTCGGCCAGCAGCTTACTCAGCTCATACTGGAAGGAATCGATCTGATTGTTCTGTATATCAATTGCCTCTTTTATATCATAGTCTATAAGTATATCGTTCTTGATAGCTATCATACGATTTGCCTTGTTCTTCTTGAGTACATCAACGGCATACGCACCCATGAGTGAGCCATACATCCTGTCCTTGGCCGTTGGCTGACCGCCTCTCTGTATGTACCCAAGCACCGACACTCTTGATTCTATGCCTGTCTTATCCAGGATCATCTGTGCAAGCTCCGGTGCATCCGTTACGCCCTCAGCAACTACAACAAGATAACTGTTCCTTCCGTCAGCATGCTTTGCCTTTATCGTATCTATGATACTGTCATAGTCACCATCCCATTTCTCAGGAATTATGATGGCATCCGCAGATGTCGCCATGCCTGCCCAGAGTGCTATATAGCCTCTCTTACGTCCCATGACCTCCACGACGCTGCATCGCCCGTGAGAAACCGATGAATCTCTTATCCTGTCGATAGCCTCCATGGCTGTATTCGCCGCTGTGTCAAATCCCAGCGTATACTCAGAACATGCCACATCTCTGTCTATTGTTCCAGGGATGCAGATGGTATTGATATCCTCATCCTGAAATGCTATGGCTCCGCGGAGTGTTCCATCCCCGCCGATGGCAACAAGCGCATCTATATCGTGATCTCTCAGATTCTTTGCCGCCTTCTCACGGTATTCTTTCTGAAGAAATCTCTCACTTCTGCTGGTAAAAAGTATCGTTCCGCCCTGATTGTTTATGTTCCTGACGTCCGCCAGTCCAAGCGGCTGTGTCTCCCAGTCGATCAGTCCCTCGTATCCGCGAAATACTCCAACTACTTCAATTCCACTGTTGATGGCTGATACAACCACAGCCCTCACAGCTGAATTCATGCCTGGAGCATCTCCTCCGCTGGTCAGAACCGCTATCTTTCGTATGTCACTCATTTGTATGTCCTCTCACAGAATTTAATTCAAGTCAATCTACTCAATTAAATTCTAGTTATTTTTATATTGAAGCTCCTGCTTCTTTGCCGTAACCCTTGTATCTTTCTCTACTGAGTTGGTGATAAATGTATTACCACCCACAACAACGTTGTCCTCGATGATAGTCTCGCCTCCAAGGATGGACGCGCCTGAATAAATGGTCACGTTGTCACCGATGGTTGGATGTCGCTTGGCTCCCTTGAGCTTCTGACCTCCCTGTGTAGAGAGTCCTCCAAGTGTCACACCCTGATATATCTTCACATGCTCGCCGATAACAGTCGTCTCGCCGATAACGATTCCCGTACCATGGTCAATAAAGAAATACTTTCCTATGGTGGCACCCGGATGAATGTCTATTCCGGTCACGCTGTGTGCGTGCTCAGTCATGATCCTCGGTATCATAGGCACCTCCAGCAGACAAAGCTCATGTGCCATACGGTATACAGATATCGCATAAAGTCCAGGGTATGAAAGTATGACCTCATCCTTGCTGCCCGCAGCAGGATCCCCGTCAAATGCCGCCTGGATATCAGTCTCAAGATAATCTCTTATCTGAGGTATCTTATCCATGAATTCATATGTTATATCCATCGCCTTATCCTCAAGCTCAGCATCTGTGAGTTCAGGAAACTTTTTGCAATACCTGAGAACTATCATGATCTGTTTCTTCAGATGGAATATTACATCCTCTATGATAACAGACATGTTATTCTTCAGACTGTATATCTTATACAGCTTATCGCTGTAATAACCCGGATACAGAATCTTCATGAGTTTGTCAATCACATCGATAATGGCTGTCTTATCCGGCTCGTTGCACAGATCCGTCTTGTTGATGGCTCTGTCATCGCCGAAATCATCCAATATCCTCTGCACGATTCCCTCAATTCTCTGTTTATCTGATCTATCCATTACTTCTTCAGATCCTTTCTAATAATATCTCCAAATATCACCTGGCCAGGCATAATCGGCTGCGATGATATCTTCATATTATAATATGTGCTTACGTCGATAAACACACAGCTATTCTAACAAATTATGCACGTTCATTCAATAGTGGGATTCTGCGTACAAATTATCCGTTTTGTATACTTTTATAAAACTTTCATTAAATAATACCTATCCCCATTGCAAATATAACTCTGTTACTGTATCGTCTATATAAAGAAAAATACTAAGTAATATTGACATTTCATTAAATTGAACATACTATAATAGTAAGTCGGATGAGAGACTAAAAACCTTATCGAGTGGTCGGGATGGAGACCTAAAACCCATCCGATTGCAGAGATTACTGCTAAAAACAATTGTTCAGAGGAATGGAATCTTTCCATTCCTCTTTTCTTTTACAAATACACTATTGGCTTTGTTGCCACTGGCAGACCAATGACTCTTATGAAAAACAATCAACTTGACAAAAATAAATCCAAACCTGTAATCGCCGTGCTAAGAAAAGAAAAAGGCTCTAACACTTTCAACGACATTATCTATGGAGACATTGCTGGTTACGAAAACATTGTGTCAGAAATCAACCAAAAGTGATCACCTACATTATGCGCAACATCACCATATAACTCACAGTCCCCAGCAGAATACTTAACAGCGTATTGTGCTTCCATTTGTACGTTCCGCCTGTCACCAGCACGCCAACGAGACTTGGTATTCCCGTAGCGACAGGTGCCGACACTGCCCCCTTCAGGCAGTATACTATGAGCACCGCCATGATGGTAGCCGGAAGTACCTTGCCAAGTTTCACCAGCATCTCCGGCATCTGTCTTTTTCCACCAAATATGACAAATGGAAGTGCCCTCAGTGCAAATGTTACAACTGCCGACACCGCAATTCCTATCAATATATATTTTGTATTCATGTTTTTTCCCAGTTCTTCCTACACTTCTTAAATCGTACTGTTTCAATTTTATCTGAGATTTATTTGCGCCTTGTATTCCACACCACAAGCACCGCTGACGCTATGATCAGCGACGGCAAAAGAAAATATTGCGTTCCAACAACCAACAAGCATAAAGCCGCTATCACAATTCCCGCTATCGCCGGGATATGGCTCTCCGCCTTCTCCCACTGATCGATAAATATGATGACAAACAGTGCCGTCATGCAGAAATCAATCCCCGTCATATCAAACGGAATGATCTGCCCCAGGATTCCCCCGGCAACCGCACCGACCATCCAGTAACACCTCGACAAAAAAGCCACCCAGAACATAATGCTCTGTTTCTCCTTACCGGTGTCCGGCAGGGTGCAGTTCACGGCATAGGTCTCATCCGTCATTGTATGTATCATATATAATTTCCGCTTTCCCATACGGTTGAATTCATCCACAAATGTCAGTGCATAGAAACTCTGCCTGCTGTTCATCAGAAATGCAGTGAGCGCCATGGTGAGTATGGATGCTCCGCTTGAAAGCAGCGTCACAAGCACAAACTGGTACGCTCCCGTGTACACCGTCAGGCTGACCAGCAGTGAATAATACCATTTGAATCCGGCATTCTCCATCATAATTCCGTATGCCATGCTGACGAACAAATAGCTGCACATGATCGGGATTGATTTGACAAATGCCTTTCTGAATATATTTCCCACGATTTTTCCTTTCTCTGAAGTCAGCGCGGCGATCGCCTAATTCCACTTATTCCAATAGCTCCAAATCAGCACAGTACAAACCTGGGCTTATTGCCACGCAGACAAAATAGTCTTAATTATCCTACTATTTCTGTAGGATAACCACAAACATTCTAACATACCGTATATTATCAGGGCAATACCGTAAACACACAGGCTCAATTATACACCTTGTCAATTTCTGTGAACTCTCTGTTAAACTCATATCCTGTTTATTGAAATATCTTATCCTTTACTGTATTCTCAATAAATACAAACATAACGTATCTCCCGCGGGAACTACAAACGCAAGCGATCATCTGGCCAGATGAACTATTTACAACATTGTTATTTATGAATTTATGGGGTAAAATGGAGGTACTTATTTGAGATATAACAACAAACAAAACGATAAAATTAATGTCAGCAACGGTGATGCGACTCAGGCAGCTGAGGTTGATTCCGCTACTAGCGCTACCTGCTCTGACGATACCACCAGCCGCATACAGTGGCACACAGGATTTGTCCATGCCATGCGGCTATATCTGAAGGACTACGAGGATGATATTGAATTCAACGAAGAATTTCAGCTCACCAGGAAACCGCTGAGCATAGACCTGACCGTAGTCAAGAAACCTGACGATCTGATCATCGACAACAACATCGGCAGATTCTTCAGGAAACACAATATACTTGAATACAAATCGCCGAAGGACGAATTAAACCTTGAGACTTTTTATAAGGTACAGGCATATGCGCTGCTGTATATGATCTCTCCCGCCAACTGCGATGCATACGGTGCACCTGTCTGCGAGAATGATATGACTATATCCATCGTGCGCGCCGCATATCCGAGAGAGCTTATGAAAGAGCTAAAGGAACTTGGATATACCATCCGCGAAGATATCAGGAACATCTACCATATAGACGGCGCTCAGTTTCCAATACAGATCGTCATTACCAAGCCATCGTCAGATGCTGAAAGCTCCGGCAAAGATGAGAAAGACATAATCTGGCTGAACGCACTCACTGCTGATATTTCAAAGGACACTTACAATGATTTTTTGAACAATGCCAACGAGTTAGACAGCAGACATAGCATGTTTGCTGAGACAATATTTGCCATTGTATCCGATGTAAACGAAAAAAAAATTGAGACATGGAAGGAGGCACATTCTATGATGAACGATGCGATGAGAAGAATTATGGCTAAGGAACTGAAGGAAAGCAAGGATGAAGGACTGGCTGAAGGGCGTTCTGAAGGACGTTCCGAGGGTCAAGATCTGCTGACTGAAGCTATGCTTACTGCGCAGAAAGAGAACATCTCCGACCCAGCAAAGCTTGAGGAGCTTGGCTACGACAAGAATACCTCCATATGTACTATAACGGCGCTTAAGAAGCTTGGGATTATCTGACAGCCCATCTATATATAAACGCCGCGCACACAGCCGTTATAAGCTCTGCTACCCAGAACGCATTCCACACACCAGCAGGTCCGAAACCACAAAGTTTTGAAAGTATCCATGCAGCCGGGATTATGACAACCACATATCTGAGCAGGGATATGAGCAGGGACGGAGTGCCCTTTCCCAATCCCTCCAGTGCTCCCGATGCAGTTACCGACACAGCCGACACTACAAATCCGGCGCATATGATGCGCAGTGCTGTTCCGCCTGCATTTATTGTAGCTACATTCTCTGTGAACATGCCTATAAGGCTTTCCGGGATGAGCAGGCACACAACTGTTCCAGCCAGCATGATTCCAGCATTTAATGCAAGCGTTATGGTGAATATCTTCTTCACCCTGGCATGCTCTCCGGCACCATAGTTATAGCCTATGATAGGACGCATTCCCTGAATGATTCCATTTGCCGGCATATACAGGAAGGTCTGAAGCTTGTAGTACACGCCCAGGATCATGACATAAGTTGCCGAATACATGCTGAGTATGGCGTTGAGTGCGCTTGTGAGCAGAGACGGCAGTGCCATATTGAGTATGGCAGGTATACCTATGGCATAGAGTTTCTTCACCATCAGACCGCCCTCATGCAAATGCCTTATGCCGAACTTCACATTTATCGGTCTTCCAAAGTACACAATAAAATAAATGATCAGTGTAAACACCTGTCCCAGGCCAGTTGCCAGTGCAGCGCCTTCTATACCCATTTCAGGAAATGGTCCCACACCGAATATCAGCAGCGGATCAAGCACTATATTCAAAATGCAGCCGCCCATCAGTCCAACCATTGTAACTATCATGCGTCCAACCGACTGAAATATCTTCTCAAATGCAAGATCAACCGAAATAATTATAGAAAATCCAAATACTATGTCGGCATAACGGCAGCCAAGGTCAAGAACATCTCCACTTGCCTTAAAGGCTCTGAGAAACGATGGAATGATGGCAATACACGCGACTGTCATCACTATTCCCTGTATAACAGCAAGAAACATCCCCCAACTAGCTGCACGATCTGCACGCTCATTGTCCTTGGCTCCAAGATATATGGCTATCACTGCGTTTATTCCAACACCAAATCCGATCGCCACAGCATTTACCAAATTCTGCAGTGGAAATACATACGAAAGTGCTGTCATCGCATCCTCACTTATCTTCGCCACAAAGAAACTGTCAACTATATTGTACAGAGCATTCACCATCATCGAAATAACCATAGGCAGTGCCATGGACATCAAAAGTGGGAACACCGGCTTTTCTTTCATAAAATTCTCGTTCATAAAACCTCCAAATATATTTTCATCCAGGCGGGGACGGAGGTACCTGTCCCCTCCGTCCCCGCAGGGCATAAATAAAGCCCCACAACCTTACGG
>CAKQQK010000081.1:0-14059 GCA_934270935.1 uncultured Coprococcus sp.
AAAAAAGTGCTTGAATGCACTTTTTTTTTGTGTTACAATGTCGATTGCGTGAGTGCGCAGAACAAATATACATGCTGGTTGATAGTTGGCGTGGTGCCTGAGCTCGGGTGGTCCAAAGAGTTGATACCGGCAGAAGATTTTAACCATGGAGGTAGAAAAAATGAGCGTTATTTCAATGAAGCAGTTATTAGAGGCAGGTGTACATTTCGGACACCAGACAAGAAGATGGAACCCTAAGATGAAGCCATACATCTACACAGAGCGTAATGGTATCTACATCATCGATCTTCAGAAGTCAGTAGGAATGGTTGACGATGCTTACAATGCAATCGGAGATTGTGTTGCAAACGGCGGAACAATCCTTTTCGTTGGTACAAAGAAGCAGGCTCAGGACTCAATCAAGAGTGAGGCAGAGCGTTGCGGTATGTACTATGTAAATGAGAGATGGCTTGGAGGTATGCTTACAAACTTCAAGACAATCCAGACAAGAATCGCTACTCTTAAGAAGTACGAGGAGATGGAGCAGGACGGAACATTTGACGTTCTTCCTAAGAAGGAAGTTATCCAGATCAAGAAGGAGATGGAGAAGCTCGAGAAGAACCTTGGCGGTATCAAGAACATGAAGAGAATCCCAGACATGATCTTCGTTGTTGATCCTAAGAAAGAGAGAATCTGTATCCAGGAGGCTCAGTCACTTGGAATTAAGCTTGTTGGTATCGCTGATACAAACTGTGATCCAGAGGAGCTTGATTATGTAATCCCTGGTAACGACGACGCTATCAGAGCTGTAAAGCTTATCGTTTCAAAGATGGCAGACGCTGTTATCGAGGCTCAGCAGGGTGTTGACGCTGATTCAGTAGAAGAGGCAGAGGCTGAGGAGGCTACAGAGGAGTAATCTGTAGTTGATCATAATTGATTACAAGTAATAAATGATTATAAAAGTAACGGGGTAATATAATAAAAAGTATTATCCCGTGACTTTTAAAGAGACTTATACAGGTTAAAAAGCTTTAATAAAATGACATACCATGATTATGAGAATGTCAATATTCAAATTTGGAGGTAGAAAAAGATGGCAATTACAGCAGCTCAGGTTAAAGAGTTAAGAGAGCTTACAGGTGCTGGTATGATGGATTGCAAGAAGGCACTTGCAGAGACTGATGGTAATATGGAAGCAGCAGTAGATGTACTTCGTAAGAGTGGTGCAGTTAAGGCTGAGAAGAAGGCAAGCAGAATCGCAGCAGAGGGTATCTGCCGTGCAGCAGTAAACGATACAACAGGTGTTGTTGTTGAGGTAAATTCAGAGACAGATTTCGTTGCTAAGAATGAGATATTCCAGACATTTGTTCAGCAGATAGCTGATCAGGCACTTGCTTCATCACTCGTTGGTGGCAAGGACGGAGAGGATGTTGAGGCACTTCTTGGAGAGAATGGTCTCAAGGAAGAGCTTGTTGACAAGACTGCAACAATCGGAGAGAAGTTATCATTCCGTAGATTTGAGAAGGTTACAGGCGATGTGGTTGTTGACTACTTACATGGCAATGGTAGAATCGGTGTTCTCGTTGCTGGCGTTGGCGCAAACGATGACGCTGCTAAGGAAGCACTCAAGAACGTTGCTATGCAGATCGCTGCTATGAACCCACAGTACATCAGCAGAGCTGACATCTCAGCAGACGCTATGGCTAAGCTTAAGGAGATCACAGTTGACAGCGCATTAAACGCACCTGACACACTTCCAAAGCCAATTCTTAACAAGCTTATCGCAAAGGCTGTTGACGGTGTATGGAGCGCTGAGGATGTAGCTATCTACGAAGAGAAGAAGAGCAACATGAACTTCTTATTCAACTTCCTTTCAAAGGAGGCTAAGGCACAGCTTGCAGAGCTTGCTATCGCTGATAAGGATGCTATCGTTGCAGATAAGATCTTCAGTGGTCTTGTTGAGGGACGTATCTCAAAGCAGGTTAAGGAGATCAGTCTTCTTGATCAGGTTTATGTTAAGGCTGAGGATGGAAAGCAGACAGTTGCCAAGTACCTTGAGTCAGTAAACAAGAGCCTTTCAATCGCTAAGTTTGTTCGTTTCGAAGTTGGCGAGGGTATGGAGAAGAAGAACGAAGACTTCGCAGCTGAGGTTGCTAAGCAGATGAACGTATAATGATTCGTATGTTCATATTTTGAATGGTTAATAATATATCTAGAAGAGAAAACCTTGGATACCTGATTTTCGGGTATCTAAGGTTTTTTCTTTGATTGAAACACGATCTGCCTGTGTTATAATGAAAAAGTATGCTTTATATAATATACAGAAAAATATATACAAGGCAGAATTACACAAGATATATAAATGGAATTCTGGCAGATTATAATCCTGTTTTATAAGCTGATTTAAGCTATATTTAAGTTTGACAGATATAATAGATTATATTCAAATAGATACGGAGATGATGGTATGAGATTACTTCTTGCTGAGGATGAAAAGGCACTTTCAAGTGCACTTCAGGTTATATTGAAGCACAATAACTACTCTGTGGATGCTGTGTACAATGGTCAGGATGCCTATGATTATATTGTTACAGGAGTGTATGATGGAGTTATTCTGGATGTTATGATGCCGAAGATGGATGGGTTTGCTGTCCTTTCAAAGGTCAGGAACGAGGGCTGCGATGTGCCAATCATCATGTTGACTGCGAAGTCGGAAACAGATGACAAGATAAACGGACTTGATCTTGGAGCTGACGATTATCTTGCAAAGCCATTTGAGATGAAGGAGTTGCTGGCGAGGATAAGATCCATAACCAGACGAAAGAGTGATGCTGTGAGCGCAGAGCTTAAAGTTGGTGACTGTACGTTGAACTGCCTGAATTATGAACTTACGGGCCCGGGTGGATCAGTGAAGCTTCAGAACAAGGAATATCAGATCATGGAAATACTCATGGCAAATCAAAATTCGGTGATATCTGCTGATCTGATGATGGAGAAGGTGTGGGGATATGACAGTGATGCAGAGATTAATGTTGTATGGGTCAATATATCATATCTGAGGAAGAAACTTGGACAGATAAAATCTAATGTAGCCATAAAAGCTGTAAGAAACCAGGGTTATATTTTGGAATTTTCTAATGTCTGATATAGTTACTGCCAGAAGAGATAAAGGTATGATGCACATTATAGATAGAGGTGATGAAATTTGATCACAAACCTTAGAAAACGATTTATATTTGCTGCCATGGCATCCACATTTGGCGTGTTATTTGTCATAATGAGTATTCTCAATATTGCAAATTATTCCAGAATGGTGTCAAGAGCTGATGAGACTTTGGCTGAACTTGCGAAAAATGACGGCGAGTTCGACAGCAGAGAGTTTGAAAGAATACCACCTGACAACGGTGATAGTCAGGTTTTATCTGATGAAAAATATATAAGTGGTGGTGGAAATTTGGGAGATATACATCCTCCAGACAAACCGGACAAAAGCAGTGATGGCAGATTTTCTCCGGAGACGCCATTCCAGACACGTTATTTTTCGGTCGTTGTTAATGATGGAGAAGTGGTATCAAGCAGTCTGGACAATATTGCGGCGATTGATGAGAGCGAGGCAGAAGCGTATGCACTGCAGGTCATTGATGATGATTCAGATGGTGGTTTTGCGGATATATACAGATATAAGGTTGTGTCTGGGATCGATGGAGACCGTGTAATATTTGTTGACTGCCGCCAGGAACTGGAATCCTTTAAAAATACACTTATATATAGTGTCGGGGTGTCGCTTATCGGCTTTATTGTTGTTTTTTTGCTTGTGTTGTTCTGGTCAAAGAAGATATTCAGACCTGTTGCTGAGAGTTATGATAAACAGAAACGGTTTATAACAGATGCAAGTCATGAGATTAAGACTCCGCTTACAATAATTGATGCAAATACAGAAGTTATAGAGATGATGAGTGGTGAGAGTGAGTGGACAAAGAATACAAGGGATCAGGTGAAAAGGCTCACGTCACTTACGAATCAGATGGTTGCCCTTTCAAGACTTGATGAGAATCCGGAGCCGAGAGAAAAGGTGGAATTTGATCTGTCTGATACAGTTTATGAAGTGATAGACTATTTTGCTTCACTTTCTGAGGTGAAAGGCAGGAAGATAAATGCAGATATACAGGAGGGAGTCAGGTTCACAGGTGATGAGAATTCGATAAGGCAGCTCATAAGTATTCTGGTCGACAATGCCATGAAATATGCCGTTGGGGATTCCGGAGTTGATGTATCTTTAAAGCGGGACGGACGTAAGATATGCTTTGTGCTGCGTAATCTGACATATGGAATGGAAGCTGGTGATCAGAAGATTCTGTTTGAACGTTTTTACAGACCAGACAGTTCACGGAACTCGGAGACTGGCGGATCTGGTATAGGATTATCACTTGCAAAATCAATAGTTGAATCACATAAAGGAAAAATCACAGCAGTCTGCGATGAAAAAGGATATATAACATTCAAGATCATAATGTAGCCTGCCATAACAAAACAGCTCTGTCTGTCAGATACACTGCGTATCTGACGGCAGAGCTTTTGTTTTGTTCAGGTTTATGGCCAAAAAATAATGGAAATACATGATTGCGTGAGTTTTTTGAATAGTGTTGTGCACATTTTAAGTTGAATAACATTATATTATTGAGTTGCGCACAATGTTTCATATAGATTGCGCCCAAGTTGCGCTAAAATATAGTTAAAATGCATAATTAATTTGCTGAAAGATTGTCTACAAGCGACATAGTAACCAGAAACATAATATGTTAATATAATACTAAAGAACAAACGGTTGCGCAACTGTTGTACAACATATCACAAGGAGGGGCCCGCCCCCAAGGCGGGAGGATTCCTTGTGATAATGCAGACGCCGCGCGAGGCGCACTGGAACGCGTCTGCTCCACAACATATCATAAGGAGGGGCCCGCCCTCAAGGCGGGAGGATTCCTTGTGATAATGCAGACGCCGCGCAAAGCGCACTGGAACGCGTCTGCTCCACAACATATCATAAGGAGGGGCCCGCCCCCAAGGCGGGAGGATTCCTTGTGATAATGCAGACGCCGCGCGAAGCGCACTGGAATGCGTCTGCAAATCATCACATTATTAGGAGGGCATATATGAGAAGACAGAGAATTGCAAAACAGATCGGCTGTGCGGTTCTCGCAGGATCGCTTGTTATAGGACAGATTTTTGGATCGGGTACTTCACTTATAAAAGCGAAGGCTGCTGAGAGCTGGGTTGATACATTCATGGTAGCAAATGGTGATTTTGAGACAGGAGACAGCAGTGAGTGGACGTTAGATCCCGGATCCGGAGCTGAACTTGTGGTAAAAAATGGTGGAAGCAATGTAAATGCTACATATTATCTGAACATATGGGCTTCTGATTCATCCGATGTCAGCATTACACAGACTGTTGCGTCTGTTCCGGCAGGAACTTACAAGCTTGAATATGACGTTGAGGGTGATGCTCAGGATACAGGCCTTACAGTTTCTGTTGCAGGTAATAAGCAGGCTGTTGGAGCTACGACAGGATGGGATGCATGGACTACCAATGAGACAGAGGAATTTGTTCTTGAAGATACAACAGATGTCAGTATTTCATTTACAGGAAGTCTTGCCAGTGGATATTGGGGCAAGATAGATAATGTTAAGCTATATAAGCTTACGGAGGATGACTCAGATACAGTGGAGCCTGTGGAGGCAGGAATATATGTTGATCGTATCAAAGATCTTACATACACTGATTTAAATGGAGATAAACAGGAATTTATAGAAGGTGTGGATGTATCATCTTACGTATCCCTGAAGAACAGCGGCGTTAAGTATTATGATTTCGACGGCAAAGAACTTGATGATATTGGATATTTTAAGTTCCTTGCAAGCTGCGGTGTAAATTATGTCCGTGTTCGTGTATGGAACAATCCATATGACGCAGATAGCAATGGATACGGTGGTGGTGACAATGATATTGAGACTGCCAAAAAGATCGGACAGTATGCCACAGCGGCAGGTATAAAGCTTCTTGTGGATTTCCACTACTCAGATTTCTGGGCTGATCCTGGTAAACAGCAGGTGCCTAAGGCTTGGTCAGGCTTTACACTTGATGAAAAAGTAGCAGCAGTTGAGCAGTATACATCAGAAAGCCTCAAGACTCTTCTTGCAGCAGGTGTTGATGTGGGTATGGTGCAGATCGGTAATGAGACTACAAATGGAATATGCGGTGAGACAAGCTGGGCAAATATGGCAAAGATCTTCAGTGCCGGAAGCAAGGCTGTAAGGGATACCAACAAGAACATTCTTGTTGCCATTCATTTCACAAATCCAGAGAGAAGTGGTAACTATGCAAGATTTGCGGGATATCTTAATACATATAAAGTAGACTATGATGTATTTGCATCATCTTACTATCCTGTATGGCATGGCTCAACAGACAATCTCACATCGGTTCTCAAGAATGTGGCAGACACATATGGCAAGCTTGTCATGGTGGCAGAGACATCATGGGCATATACACTGGATGATGGTGATGGACATGAAAATACTGTCAGAAAAGGTAAAGATGATTCTACAACTTATGATTTATCAGTTCAGGGACAGGCCAATGAGATAAGCTCCGTTATAAAAGCAGTAAAGAATACAGGTTCTTCAGGAATCGGTGTCTTCTACTGGGAGCCTGCATGGATTCCGGTAAATGTGTATGATTCAACTGCAGAGAATGCAGCAGACGTCCTTGCAGCCAACAAGGAGGCATGGGAGAAATACGGTTCAGGCTGGGCTTCATCCTACGCAGGAGAGTACGATGCAGATGATGCAGGAAAGTGGTACGGAGGTTCAGCGGTTGATAACCAGGCTCTGTTTGATTTCACAGGACATCCACTTGAGTCACTCAAGACATTTGCCTATGTACATACAGGAACAAAGACTAAGAGAGAGGTACTTTCAATATCAGTTGATGATGTTGAGATAGAGATAACAGATATCGAGAATGTGGCACTGCCAAAGACAGCGACAATAAATTACAACGATGGCAATTCTGAGAGCGTGGATATCACATGGGAGGATGGAGCTCTTGAGAAGGTTAAAAACAATGGCACTGGAACATGCACTGTAAACGGAACGATAACAGTAAATGATGAGACAGTGGAAGTTCAGTGCAATGTATCCATATTAAAGGAGAACCTGCTCGTAAATCCTGGATTTGAGTCAGGAAACGAGGGCTGGAATATCGCAGATGGCAGCAAAGGATTTGCAATCAAGACAAATGAGGATTTCAGAAACGGAAAATACTGCGGACATTACTACTATGCATCAGATTTCACATATGACGTATATCAGACAATTACACTTGAGCCAGGAGAGTATGTGTTCAGCGCATATCTTCAGGGGGGTGCAAATGGTGAAAATGACACATATGAGTTGTACGCAAAGGTTGGCGACACAGATCTTGCATCTGCTGCAGCGGTTCCAAATGACTGGAAGGTATGGCAGCATCCTGAAATAAGATTTACTGTAAATGAGACAACTGAAGTTATGGTAGGAATGAGAGCTGCAGCCACAGGCGGTGCATGGGGAACATGGGATGATGCATATCTCTACAAAGATGCAGACATCACACCGACACCGGATCCAGATCCAGACCCAACACCGGATCCAGATCCGGACGAGGCTAAAAACGGTCTTATCACAGAGGATGGAGTTACTTACTACTATGTGAATGGAGTCCTTCAGACAGAGTATACAGGTTTTGTAAAGCAGGACAAGCTCAACTACTATGTAAAGGACGGCGTTGTTCAGGCTGCCTACAAGGGCCTTGTAAAGAGCGGAAAGTCAGGTAATGTATGGTACGTGAGAAATGGTGTTATATATACTGCATACACAGGCTTTGTAAAAAATGGAAATGGACAGCAGTGTTACATCTACAAGGGACTGTTTCTGCCGGGTAAGACGGGACTTGCAAAGAGCAGTGTGACTGGTAAGACCTATTACGTGAAAAAAGGAATCATACAGACTACATATACGGGATTTGTGAAGAATCCGGCTTCTGGCAATCAGTGCTATGTTAAGAAAGGCGTGTTCCAGAGTAGTCTTACAGCAGTTGTAAAGAGCCCTAAGTCAGGTGTCAGATATTACGTAAGAAATGGAAGAATTTCATATAAAACTACAGGAATTGTGACAGTATCAAAGGTGAGATATAGAGTTGTAAAGGGTGTAGTTAAGAGTATTATAAAATAATTACATAGGGATTCTATGTAGTATATGCAGTGCGGCAGTTCCAAAGTGGGACTGCCGCTTTAAATTGTCTGAATAATATTGTGAATTTATGGAAAAATTTAGAAAAAATTTATATTTTTTACAATTATAGTTGAAAAAGTATGAGGAAATGATATAGAATGTGAAAGTATTTGTTTATATTATACTAAAAAGAGAAAAGGAGAGCATTATGGACAAATTCTTCAAAATCTCAGAGCGGGGGTCTACTATTAAGACTGAGATCATGGCAGGTCTTACAACATTCTTTGCTATGGCGTACATCGTTCTGGTCAATCCAAATCAGGTTGCAGCAGAGGGCAGTAAGGGCTGGCTGGCCGAGTTAGTGCCAGATATGGCAGGAGAGCTCGGTACAATATGGAATTCTGTATTTATAGCTTCTATATTGGTGGCTATCGTCGGTACACTTTTGATGGCATTTCTTGCTGACATGCCATTTGCCCAGGCCTGTGGAATGGGACTTAACTCATTTTTCTGTACTATTTTTGTAGCTGGAGCTGCATTTGCAGGTGTAAGTGCAATCCGAGGTTATCAGGCGGGTCTCGTAATAGTTCTTGTATCAGGTCTTGTGTTCCTGATCCTTTCAGTTACAGGACTTAGAAAGTATATTGCAGTTGCAATGCCTGAGTGTCTCAAGAAATCAATACCAGCCGGCATTGGTCTGTTTATAGCACTTATCGGACTGAAGAATGCATCGCTTATTCAGGACAACCCATACACATTTGTTCAGTTTTTCGATTTCCACGGAGTAATTTCAAATGGTGGTTCAGCTAAGGAGATCATGGCACAGATAGCCCCTCCTATAGTTGCATTTGTTGGTTTTATAATCATTGCGATTCTTGCAAAGCTTAATGTAAAGGGAAATATTATCATAGGAATTATTGCATCAACTGTTCTGTATTATGTTCTGATGCTTCAGACTCCTGAGTTTGATTTCTCATCAATTGGACAGTCATTCAAGGATTTTGGTTCGGTGGGATTCCTCGGAGTATTCCAGGGACAGGCATGGAAGGACGCTTTCTCAGCCGAGTACATCGGTGGTGTGTTCTCAGCAATCATGCTTGTGGTAAGTTTCTGCCTTGTTGATATGTTTGATACAATCGGAACATTATATGGAGCCGCTTCCCAGGCAAATATGCTTGATGAGAAGGGCGATCCTATGAAGCTTGATGAGTGTATGATGTGTGATTCTATTGGTACTGTTTCAGGTGCCCTTCTTGGTACTTCAACATGTACTACATTTGTAGAGTCAGCTTCTGGTATAGCTGCTGGTGGTAGAACAGGTCTCACAAGTTTAGTCACAGCTATCTGCTTTGCAATATGTCTGTTTCTCAGCCCTGTAGCAACTGTTGTTCCAACATGTGCAACAGCTCCTGCACTCATTTTTGTAGGTGTTCTCATGGCTAAGAATTTTGCAAAGGTTGATATGGAAGACATGCGTTCAGCAGTTCCTGCTTTCGTAACATTCCTTATGATGCCACTTACTTACTCAATTTCAAATGGTATCGGTCTTGGAGCCATCACATACGTTCTTATCTCACTTTTCACAGGTAAGTACACAAAGAAGGATATCGTAGTAACATGTATTGCGATCCTCTTCATTGTAAAGTTTGTGACGGTAACAATGTAATAAATGCATAAGGGAAATTTCCTAAGCGTATAGATATAAGGTGTGCTTTTCATAAATTGGGGAGTGCGCCTTATATATTTTTGTATTTTATTAAAGCGTACGTGTACTTTTTACATTTTCTGAAATGAAACGACGGTTGCCAAAGCCAAAATTTTGTAGTATCATACCAACAGTGTACCAGTAGCCAATCGGATACGGCAATGGCCTCCGGAGCCATGACGGGCGGTTCGACTCCGCCCTGGTACGTTTTTTTTTACTTTTTTTGTGAAAGCGGGATTTTATATTCCATGTAAAAGTGGTATAACACAAGAAGAATTTCGTAGAGGAAGACAGAAATGAAGAGGAAGAAGAACAAAACAAAAGAGAATATAGAGAACATGGAAGCCGTGGGAGAAGCCGGAGCAGCAGGGGTGGACGATGGTGATTTAGATGATGCGCTGGACGATTCTGATGAGGTGGAAGATGCTGATGATAACGGCCTGGACGATGAAGATGGCGACGGCCTGGATGGTGAAGACGGCGGTGAAGATGAGGTCGGCGACGATATGGATGATGAATCAGATGCTGGCGAAAGTGACGACTCCTCAGAACTGGATGATGGAGGAGCTGACGGCGATTCAGATGATAATGAGCCAGATACTAGAGGAATCGGCGGGGTTGATGATATAGATGCTGGCAGATCTGACGACTTTGATGATGCAGATGTTGAATCTTCAGATAAAAATGAGAAGCATAAAAATCCGGTAAAGAAGAGACTTTATGAGGATTATGTAATAGATGACCCAGAGGACATGGATGAGGCACCTGACACGGGAGATATGTTTGATGATGAAGATCTGGATGATGACGACTATTATGCTGACGAGGTGACAAGCGGCAGAAGAAGGAAAAAAACTGCCAGACGCAGACAAACTGGCATATCAGGAAAGACTCTGGCAGCGCTCTGGATAGTATTTGTGATATTGCTTGGTGCGTATGTTTATTTCTTCTTTATAAATAAAACCATCATATCGGAGGATGTGACGGGGCGGGACAACACAGTGAATATAGATATTCCGGCAGGGGCGAATTACAGCCTGTGCAACATAGATGAGATAAATCAGCTCATAGGAAATTATCTGCTTGCCAGAACAAAGGCTGATCAGGCAACTCTTCAGAGACTTGTAACTGATCCGGAAGAATTTAAAGATATGACAAGTGTGGAGATTGCAGCACAGTATATAACTGCATATGGAAGGACCACGTGTTACATGGTGCCGGGGTATACGTCCGATTCATATATCATATATGAGCTGTCAAATCTCACAATAAAGGATGTGAACAGCAATCCACTGGACATTCGGTCGTTCTATGTCACAAAGCAGGATGATGGAAGTTACAAGATCAACAATTCCAGCCTGTCTGATGAGGAACGGGCATATATCAACGATATTGGAGCTTCGGATTTTATACAGGATATATATAAGCATGTGAAAGAGAACAATGATTATCTCAGCAAGCATGATAGTACATTGAAAAAGTTTCAGGATATGTATGAGTAAAAAAAATACAGACTTTTCTATAGATGCATTTCTTACCATATCTGAGGTGAGATGGTGACTTCATAGAGAGTCTGTATTTTTTCACTTTTCTTAGTTCAGAAAAAACGGTTCGTAGGTCAAAAAGTCATGTTTTATATTGCCTCTGAGGAATCGAGTTCATCTGTATCGATCACTACACCTCTGGTCGGGACGGGAGTGGAGAATACAATCTGAGTCTCAGTACTTCCAAATCTCTGGAGCTGGCCTATGAATGAGTCGAGATCCATTGTGTTTGGAAAACAAACCTTCATGAGCATAGAATGTGCTCCGGTCACGCAGTTGCATTCAAGCACATTTGGACAGGCTTCAACGAATGGGTAAAATGTTGGCTTCTGTTTTGGATCAAGTGCCATGTGGATGAAAGCGGTTATGTGATAGCCAAGAGCCTCATGGTCAACACTTGCATGATATCCTGTTATGATGCCTGCTTTCTCTAATCTCTCAATTCTTGCTGAAACTGCCGGCGAAGAAAGGAAGACTTTGCTTGCCAGATATTTGAGTGGTGTTCTGGCGTTGCCCTGTAAAAGATGAATTATTTTTCTGTCGATGATATCCATAACTATGCACTTCCTTTTCTTAAAATAAAAAAAGGTGCGTTTCCTAAGAAACACACCTTTGCGTTTGTTTCACTATACATTAAATGATAAAAAAAATCAAGGATTTTATTAAAAAAATTTAACTGAAACTTTACTGCGGCTTTATTAGTAAATCTGCTAGGTTCACAAAGGGACAAATAAATGTTATGATATCTCTGCATATTCATTAGAAATATACTGGCCTTGATCTGGCTGATACGTTAGATGCTGGCCGAGATTCAGAATATGAAATATGTATTAATACAGTAAAATCATAACAGAGGAACGATTATGGCAGATGGAATAAGACTTAACAAATATCTCAGCGAGGCGGGCGTGTGCTCAAGGCGCGCTGCGGATACACATATAGAAAATGGAAAGGTCACGATCAACGGAGAGCGGGCTGTCATGGGACAGAAGGTCATGCCTGGGGATGTGGTGGCTTTCATGGGTAAAAAGGTTCAGCAGAAGGATAGGACAGTGATCCTGGCATATAATAAGCCGATAGGACTTACCTGTACGGCGAGCAAGGAGGATCCTGACAATATATTTGATCACATAGATTATCCGATCAGGCTTCAGTATGTGGGAAGGTTGGACAAGGACTCCCAGGGACTGCTTCTCCTGACAAATGACGGCGATCTGTCAAATGCGATTCAGAAGTCGGTGAACAACCACGAGAAGGAATACAGGGTGCGGGTGAACCGTGAGATAACAGAGGACTTTATCAGGAAGATGTCGGATGGAGTGCCTATACTTGATACAGTGACAAAGAAATGTAAGGTGCGGAAAATAGATGACAGGTCATTTATGATAGTGCTGACGCAGGGACTCAACAGACAGATCAGGCGAATGTGCGATGCATTGGGTTACAGGGTAGTGAATCTGAAGAGAGTCAGGGTCTGCAATGTAAAGCTTGGCAATATGAGACCTGGAGAGCTCAGGGAGCTCAGCCGCGAGGAAGAGGCAGAGCTGAGGCGGATAGTTGGAATGTAGTAGAAGGTGTGGATTAGTTTGTCAGATTATTTGAAAAACGAGTAATTAGTATAGTGATCTGTATGTTCTGATAATCATGGATAGTAAGAGTTAATTGGATAGTTTAGTTTATACAGGTAAATATATATTTGGATAGAATGTGCTAAATTGTGATAGGAAGAGTGTATATAGGATTTTATGAGGCAGTATCTGCCGGGGGTGTGCATGGAAAATATTAGTGGGAATGTCAATGAAAATATTAATGAGAGTAACACCGGTAATATCCAACAAAATAAGGATATAAGCGGAAATAACGATAACGGCAAGGTAGCCAGAATCAAAGAACTTGTAAAGCAGCTCAACGATGCTGCAAAGAAATATTATATGGAAGATACAGAGATCATGAGCAACCTGGAATATGATGCTCTGTACGATGAGCTGTGTGCGCTGGAGAAAGAGACAGGGATGGTCATGAGCAACAGCCCGACAGTCAAGGTAGGATATGAGGTCGTCAGTGAGCTGCCGAAGGAGGCTCACGAGCATCCAATGCTTTCACTTGACAAGACAAAGGATGTCGGCGCCCTTGCTTCATGGCTTGGCGGTCAGAATGGTGTCATATCATGGAAGATGGACGGACTCACCGTTGTTCTCACATATGAGAACGGAGAGATGATAAAGGCTGTCACCCGTGGAAATGGTGAGATAGGCGAGGTCATCACGAACAATGCGAAGGTATTTGCAAATGTGCCTCATCATATTCCGTACAAGGGAAAGCTGACGATCAGAGGCGAGGCGGTCATCAAATACTCGGATTTCAATGCGATAAATGAGAAGATAACGGATGCTGAGTCCAAATACAAGAACCCACGAAATCTGTGCAGCGGCTCAGTGAGACAGCTCGATAACAAGATAACAAAAGAGAGAAATGTACACTTCTTTGCTTTTAACTTGGTAGATGGCGAGGATGTGGATTTTCACAATTCATTTGAATATCAGCTTGACTGGCTGGAGCAGCAG
>CAKQQK010000082.1:0-13988 GCA_934270935.1 uncultured Coprococcus sp.
AATATATTCTAGCCAATAGCATATTGGCTAGCAAAAATAAATTATAACAGCGAAAAACGAAAATGGTTGTTGATGACAAGGTAGAATTAGCTTCTTATAGGAAATAAAAGTATGGTAAGCAACCATTTGCAATACAAGACACATTAAATATACATTAGTTAGGGGAAAAACGGAGGGCTCAGATGAAACTACCATATTCCGAAGAACTGAATATAGAATATCTTGGACGGCTGTTTGACAATACAAGTGAGTGCTACAAGTTCTTCTGGTTTAAGGCAATTGTTGCAAAGGTTATTGAGGGAAAGTGCGAACTTACATATGAAGAGTTAGTAGATGAGATGATAGCAGATGCGTGGTATATGGTGATAGAGTATAACCTGAATCTCGGACCAAAAGATACTCTTGAAAATCTTGCGTATTTGATTAAGATGAAGAACCCGGAGTTAAAGTCTAAAGAAGAGAAATCAGTAATCATTGATTTTCTAAGGAACACTGATGACAAGGAGATAATCGGTAAAAAAAGGACGTTGACGTATAATGTACCATACCGTTTGCAATCACCGTTTATGCGGAATATGAATGGTAAAGACTGGAATGTCGGAGAAAATGAGTTGATTTCAAGAATAAATCAGGAAAAACGGTTAATCTATTATTTCTCTGAATTAAAAGGTCTGACCACAGTAATAAGGGTTCAGGAAGATTGGGCTAATTATATTCAGAAGAACCAGGAAATTATCCGTGGTTGGCTTGAACATAAAATGATTCAGTATCTTCAGCGGCGAAACCCAAACGTTCCAGGAATAGTGGACAAAATAAAGCCACCACAGAAGAGAGAACTTGAAATGGTGAAAAAATACTGGAAATTAATATTGACACTTGAACCAGTAGATGAAATATATGGAGGAAAGAGTTTAACGGAAGATAATATTTCAATCGATCACTTTGTACCATGGGCATATGTAGCGCATGATGAAATGTGGAATCTGATTCCGACAACAAAGGAAATCAATAGCGCAAAGAGTAACAAATTGCCGGATTGGGATTATTTCAAAGAACTTGCAAAGCAGGAATATGAAAAATCATATAATCTTATCTGGAAGTATGACAAGGTGCATGAGGAATTTGATAAATGTGTCAAATATCATATAAATAGCGATGATGTTCGCTATCGATTATATCGAGAAGGACTGACTCCTGGTGAGTTTGCAGGAGAATTGGAATCGATTATTAAGCCAGTATATAATTCTGCGATGAATTGCGGATTTGGTAACTGGAAGTATAATGAGAAAGATGAGAAAGAGGCTTAGGCTTTGTCAGATAAAAACGGGGAAATCAATTAATGGGATTGTTAGATAGGATACTTGGACGAAAAAAATTAAAAGTGAATACTGAGAAAACAAATTCTGTTCCGAGTATTGAAAGAAACCGTAACGAGAACTGTGTTAAGATAATGCAGTTTTATGCGTGTATTGATAAAATGCTTGCTGAAAAGAGATATGTTGCAAAGAGTGAATATGTATCTCTTGTAAAGCAATATGATGAGACTATTAATTTTTTTGATGTCCTCACTCAGAGTGGAATGCTTTATAATTTTTGCAGTGAGAATGGCGTTGATTCCGATGATATCAGTAAGGCTATTCATATTTATAACAATATAGAAGATACTTTTGATAAGCATAATGAAGAATATATTTCATGGGCTATACAGGAGGAAAAAGATTATTTGGATAATATTCTTAAATCTGTTGATCCTGAAGTGGTTCTTGATGAAGACCAGAGAAAAGTGATTTTGACAGATGAGGATTATTGTCTGGTTATTGCCGGGGCAGGGGCAGGAAAAACAACTACTGTTGCCGCTAAGGTGAAGTATCTTGTGGATAAGAAAGGGATTGATCCATCGCAGATACTTGTTGTTTCGTTTACAAATAAAGCGGTAAATGAGCTTAAGGATAAAATTCAAGATGCTTTGGGAGTACCATGTCCAATTGCCACATTTCATTCAACAGGAAATGCGATTATTCACAAGAATTCTCCGGATGAAAAACTAAATATTGTAGATAGTTCTAAATTATATTTTGTTATCAGAGATTATTTTAGAGAATCAATTATGCAGAATGAGAGTGTAGTGAACAAGCTGATAATGTTTTTTGCATCTTATTTTGATGCTCCTTATGAAGGTGACGACCTGAATGGTTTCTTTAATAATATAGCAAAAGCGAACTACTCTACTATGCGTAGTGATCTGGAAGATTTTAAAAGAGAGATTATTGATGCAAGAACGAAAAAATCTGTGACAATTCAGAATGAAATATTACGTTCTCATCAGGAAGTTGAGATAGCTAATTTTTTGTATCTTAATAATATAGATTATGAATATGAACCACCATATCAGTATCAAATAGAGTTTTCACGCAAGCCGTACACTCCGGATTTTGTTATATATCAGGGAAATAAAATGGCTTACATAGAACATTTTGGTATAACAGAAAATGGTGAAAACGATAGGTATAGCAAAGATGAAATAGAGAGATATAAAAAGGCAGTAAACGATAAAATATTGTTGCATAAAAAGCATGGAACATCGCTCATATACACATTTTCAGCATATAACGATAGAAGAACATTGATCTCACATTTGAAAGAAGAATTGGAGAAAAAAGGTTTTGAGCTAAAGCCAAGATCCAATAAAGAAGTTATGGAGATGCTTGTTGCTGGAGAAGAAAATCGTTATACCAGAAAACTTGTTAATTTAATATGTAGATTCATATCTAATTTCAAAGTAAATGGATACAATGCTGATGACTTTAACAGGATGTATCACTCCACTCAGAATGTGAGAAGCAGACTGTTCTTGGATATTTGTCACGACTGTTATTTGGAGTATGACAGGTGGCTTAAGGAAAACAATGCGATAGATTTTGAAGATATGATAAATGAGTCTGCAAGGCTGCTCCGTGAAGTCAAGGAAATGAAGAAAAAGCTTGATTTTAAGTACGTCATAGTTGATGAATACCAGGATATTTCCAGACAAAGATTTGATCTGACAAAAGCACTTTCTGAAGTGACTGATGCAAAAATTATAGCGGTGGGTGATGATTGGCAGTCTATTTATGCATTCAGCGGATCGGATATTACTTTATTTACAAAATTTGCTGAAAAAATGGGATATGCGAAGATGTTAAAAATAGTAAGAACATATCGCAATTCGCAGGATGTGATTGATATTGCAGGTAATTTTATTCAGAAAAACTCTGCACAAATAGAAAAAAGACTTTTATCGGAGAAAAGAATAACGGATCCGGTTATCATCTATACATATGACAGCACTTCTAAAGGGCCAAATGGTAACAGACGAAGTGGGGTAAATTATGCAGTTGCCCACGCTGTTGAAGTAGCACTTACCCAGTTGTTGGAATATAAAAAACAAGAGGGTAAAGTACCGGGAACGATTCTTTTGTTGGGAAGATATGCATTTGATGGTGATCATCTTGAAAAATCCGGCCTTTTCGAATACATAAATCGTGGTAACAAGATAAAGAGCGTAAAATACCCTAAGCTTGATATTACATTTATGACAGCACATTCTTCCAAGGGACTCGGATTTGATGATGTAATCATTGTTAATGGAAAGAATGAAACATATGGTTTCCCATCTAAAATAGAAGATGATCCGGTGCTAGGGTTTGTAATAAAGGGCGACAGTTCTATTGACTATGCAGAGGAAAGGCGGCTTTTTTATGTTGCTATGACAAGGACAAAAAATAGAGTGTTCTTTGTTGCTCCAGAGCAAAATCCTTCAGAGTTTTTACTTGAACTAAAACAGGATTATAAGAGCGTGGTTCTTCATGGCCATTGGAATGAAGACGTGGTACAGAATTTTGCAAAAAAAGTATGTCCCATATGTGGCTATCCAATGCAGTTAAAGTATAAAAAAGCATATGGACTAAGACTTTATATTTGTACTAACGAGCCGGAAATATGCGGATTTATGACCAATGATTACCGGGCTGGTAAGCTGGCAATACAAAAGTGTGATAAATGCAGAGACGGATATCTGATTGTCAAGGCTGGAAAGTATGATGGATTTTTCCTGGGATGTACGAATTATAAAAAAGATGGCACTGGCTGTAACAATATGGTTACTAAGAAAAAATATTACGAACTTATGGGATATAAAATGGAATCGGAAGCCCCGGTGGTTGTATCATCTCAGAAAAAAGCAGAAAATTCAGTTAATGATCAACAACTCTCGGTAAAAGCAAAGCTAGACAATAATTCTTATATAAATATTGCTTCAACAGATGATTATGTTGAAATAATCAAGGCTCAGCTCAAACCTGTCGTATATGATAAGTGGGAGTTGGGACAGGTGTTTTATACTATAGTTTGTGGATTGCAAAATATGAGTCATGTTCGTTTTTATGGTGTAACGATGCTTGCTGAAATCCTTCATGGTAGTGACAGTAAAAGGATTTTGGATAATGGCCTTAATAAAATCCCTGAATTTGGTGCGCTTAAGGATATGCCATTAGAGATAATACAAAGTATTATTGAATGGATGATCGCAGAACATTATATTCTTAAAACCAAAGGAAAATATCCTGTGCTTCATTCAACTTATGAGGGGTTGCACTATAGAGATAGCTTAACAGAGGGAAAGCTTAAAAAGTTAAAAAAATATCTTGAAGAAGAGGTTATATTATGGACATAGATGCAAAGAAATTAGATATAGCAATATTATATTTGCAAAGAATAGCTGACGGAAATAATCCGGTAAATAACATGCCAGCAGGAGAAGATTCGGTATTAAATAATCCAAATGTTATTAGGTGCATGTATTTTGTAAAAGAGGTATTGGAAGAAGTAAAACGTAACGATGGAGTTATTGGTAGAAAAACAAGAAAATCAAAAAAAGCAGAATTTCCAGTTGAGGCACTAGAATCATTTGTATATCAGGAAGATAAGCCGATAACTAGATTGGTTGAACAAATAAATATGGGGATTGATGAAAACAGATTCCAAAAGATTAAATATAAGATTATTCAGGATTGGTTAAAATTAAATGGATATCTAGAAGAAAGGTTATTTGAACAATTTGGCAGGGCGTTTAATGTTCCTACTGAAAAAGGTGAACGATTAGGGATTCGATATGAAATGCGGAAAAGCATGCGTGATATTGATTATATAGTTACGATATATGGTAAAAATGCTCAGGAATATATTGTGAAAAATATTGAAAAAATAATCATGGGAGAGGTTGAAGATTAGAAGGCGTGCCTACACCCCCAAATACGGTCTCATACCATCCAGAAACGCTTCTGTCAGGAAAGCAGATACCTTGTCGCTGCTTTCCTGACAGTTATCTACCGCAAACTTGTGCAGGATACCAACCACGCCGCCTATTGCGTATGCTACGGCGTATGAGAATTTCTCCTGGGCCAGGCCTGTCTTGCTGGATTTTTCCAGAATTAATTGCACGTATCTGTGGAACATTGTCAGTGCCTTTTCCACGAAATCGTAAGCTTCAGGTGTGGCAATGATGATCATGAGAAATCTATTTGCTTTCATGTATTCGCATAGAGACCTGAAGAACTGGTGGCAGATCTCAAGATTGCCTTCCGGTTTGAAGCTATTCATGATCTGAAATATTTCATCGACGATGCGGTCTTCCATGGCATTGATGAAAGCAGGCATGTCTTCATAGTGGTTGTAAAATGTGCTTCTGGTCACACCTGTGAGTTTGGTTATCTCGGACACGCTTATTTTGTTCAGAGCCTTTTGACCTGCAAGTATCTTGAATGCATCTAGAAGGTCACTTTCAGTTCTGTCATATCGGGGATCGGTTGAGTTGATCATGGCTGTCTCCTTTATCTGCTGCATAGCTTGGTGGTGCAGTTTTGTCGCTATCTAATACAGCAATGTTACAACAATAATGCGTGTGAGTCTATTGTTATACGAGATTTCTTTTGATCTTTTTTGTCGAACTCTTCTCAAATGGCTCTTTTCTTATATCCAGTGCAGAGATCCTTTTGTATGTTGGCTGGTTTTTGTTGAAGGTATCAATGATTTTTTGCAATTTTTCAGAAGTCCTGGCTGCATCCATATGTTTCTTATCTACAAAATCCTGATCTGGATATATGTGAGCAGTGAGATGGTTGCCGTCGCCGGTAATGACTATTTCTGAAATAAGGGGCTCTACAGAAAGCTTTCCTTCCAGTTCCTCAGGGGATATGTTTTCGCCATTTGCCAGAATGATGAGGTTCTTTTTTCTTCCGGTTATATACATGAAACCATCGGAGTCGAGATAACCAAGATCTCCGGTGCAGAGCCAGCCGTCTTGAAAAGCTTCTGCGGTCTCGTCTGGCATGTCGTAGTATCCGGACATGACGCTTGTGCCTTTTACCTGAATTTCCTCATCGACAAAACGAACAGCGCAGTTGTCCAAAGGTTTGCCAACGGATCCGGGCCTGTTGTATCTGTGATTGTTGGAGCAAATTACAGGGGAGCATTCAGTCATGCCGTATCCCTGGAGTATGTCTATTCCGTATTTTTTGAATTCGGTAACATACATAGGATCCAGATATGCCCCTCCGCAGAATATATATTCCAGTTTACCGCCAAATGCTTCCTTTGCAACCAGCTTTTTAGGAAGGAGAGGGTTGACGTCTTTGAGTTTTTTGTAAATGGTTTCTACCATGAGAGGAACCATCAGCATGCCAACAGGCTGGAACCGTTTCATGTTTTTCAGCATGTGGAGCAACGAGTCATTGATGCAGATAGTGGCGCCCAGTGAAATACCCTTCATCCATTCCATTGTCAGGCAGAAGGCGTGATGTATAGGCAGAACGCTCAGAATAGTTACACCAGGTTCCAGATTTACATATACATTTTCAACATTTTGTGCGAGATTGAATTGAGACAGCATGACGCCTTTGCTTTTGCCTGTTGTTCCAGAGGTATACATAAGCGTACACATTTTATCCTTATCCTGCTCGGCAAATGCAAAGTCATCCGGTACGGTAATTTCGCTGCGGAGCTGTTCAAATGACAAAATTGCTAATTGTGGATTTGAATCTGTACCCTTCAGATGCTCTATATCGACTTTCTTTTCCATGGTGAATACAATATTCACTTCGGGACAATCGTCTGTCAGTTCTGTTATCACATCCTTTCTGGATGCTCCGCAGAATAATGCAGTTGATTCTGATCGATTCAGAAGTTCATGTAATTCCGGAGCAGACAGGTTTGCATCCAGCGGTACAGCAGTATTTCCCATGAAAAGTATAGCCATGTAGGCACAGATCCATTCATAAGAGCTGCTTCCCACCAGTGCAATATGTGTTCCGCAGAGGCCATTATTCCGCAAAATGACAGCAGTTTTGCGAATGTCATCCCACAGATCTCCGTAGCTCTTTTCGACAATTTCTCTGTGAGACAGATATTTAACAGCTATTACATCTCTATGTATCCGACAGCTTTTTTCAACAATTTCCAGAATATTTTCTTCCATATATCATATCTCCATTTCTTTTATGTGAAGCAAAATGGGACATACTCCGTCGTCCCAGAATTTTAATGTTAAACCGATGCAGAAGAGCTTGTCAGGTTGTCAAGGTACTTGATGGCGTCTTCTATAGTGTGAATATTGATGATCTCATCTTCATCGATTTCCACGTCAAATGTATCTTCAAGGTCGCCGAGAAAAGTCATGAAATCAAGGGAGCTAAAGCCCAAATCTTCTATGAATCGCATATCATTAGTGATTTCATCAGCTGGTGTATTGCAGTATTCGGCAACAATGTTTAAAAATGTTATATTGTTATTCATATTAAAAATCTCCTTCTTGTATTAATGAAATGGGGTCAGGCACCACCGTCCCCACGAAAGGGGTCAGGCACCACCGTCCCCATGAAATGGGGTCAGGCACCTACGTCTCCATGAAATGGGGTCAGGCACCTCCGTCCCCATGAAATGGGGTCAGGCACCTACGCCCCACGAAGGGGGTCAGGCACCTACGTCCCTAAAATTGGTCAGATGCATTCGATGATTTCGCCCACAGTCATTTCTGGCTCGGCAATGCCTTTGAAGATTATCTTCATAAGGTAGTAGTAGAACAGTTCAATGTCCTGTTCGGAGAGACTCGCGGTCTGGTATCTGAAATAGAAATTCAGACCCAGATCATTTGCACTGTGCATGACGGTGAGATAGATCTTTTGTTTTGATGTACCATTTGGAATCCACATGCTCCTTACGGAAATGTCCTCAAGATGCGGATTTTTAAGCCTTATAGGAAGAGGCTGGTAAGTGAGCCCCACGCTCTCATAAGTAGTGTGTGGAGGAGTGGGGAACATTTCTTTCATCTGGTCAGACAAAAGTTCCGGGTCATAATTGCAGTGTCGGTATACATGATTCTGAACATCCTGAATCATGAAAACTGCATCCAGAAACTCTGTGTCCGGATCAATGATGGTTCTGCAAGGGTATGCCATTGCGCGAGAGCCACCTGATACCCACTCGGCATGGGTGGAACGTCTTGAAACATAATTCCTTATGGAAATGTCAGTTTGTCCGCCATTTGCCTTGGAGAGATAAGTTCGTATTCCCATGAGAATGAGGTTGGTCATGGATATGTGATTGTTCATACAAAAATCCAGAAGATTCTGGGTTGGCTCAGCATCCAGATGATAGTTCTTTGTAGCGACAGACAGGTTGTTAATCTCCTGATCTGCAGCGCGGAGTGACTTGTCATTGTGAATGCGCCTGCTTTCCTGAAGTATCCGCTGTCCCTGTATATCGGAGTAAATAGGTTCTCCATTTTCTTCCAGCACATTTTGCCAGTACATGCGGTCTTTTGAGACACGTTTTTCGTCTGTGCTTTTTTTAAGATCACGCTCGACCATGTCAGTGAAACTTGCCATGTCCTCAGGATAAGGCGTGCCAAATTTGTAATGACAGTACAGTTCCATGATGTCATTCACCATGACGATAGCTCCACATGAATCCATGAGTCTGTGATCGATTTTGATGTACAGTCCATTGTAGCCACCCGGAAGCGAGATCATTTTTATCACATTCATTGGAATATTGTCCCCGTCAAACGGAATTCTGGACCATTCTTCCATGCGGTGATAAGCGTCATCACCGGAAAGCCATGAAAGGTTTTCGTAATCAATATCTCTGTCATCGTGAGAAACAACATATTGCCGTACCTCTCCATTTGGGTCAACTTTTGTAAAACGGATTCGCAGGCATTCGTATCTCTCGTATTCCAGTTGTATGCATTTTTTCAGCAGACCAAAATCAAGCGGCGCCTGCAGAGTCATACAAATGCTTATATTTGCTACTTGCTGAGTGCCAAACTCAATAATTGGTTTGAAATGTATCTTTTGTGAAGGTGTTAATGGATAATATTTTCTTGGCATAATTTACTCCTCCTGATGTTCTGATACGCTGTGGGAAAAGTTATCATAAGAAAGATGAGGATTCAATATGCCGGATCCGCTAATGGACACTTTAGATGAAATTGACCGGAAATCGGGGACGTTCCTTCTGTAACGAGGAGTGTCCCCGTGTAATGAATAAGACAGAGGGACGCTCTTTGTTACAAAAGGAACGTCCCCACAAAGACATTCCCCATTTTCTATGTTATAATACTATGTAATTTGTATATTTACAGATAGAAAAGGGGGAGGAGTTTATGTTTCATTATTTTTTACAGCTGAATTTTGCGACGATCTTAATATCCTTTTTTGGTTGATTTTCGTCAATGTAAATCCTGCATTTCAGAGAAAGGTCATTCGGTTGTTTTCCATTGCGATAAGTTCAGTACTGTGTCTGGTTATCTTGACTAATAAGTTATATAAGACTGAGCATACATACGAATCGCTGATCGCAGTTTTCATTGCGGTGACGAACACGATAGCGGCTATTCTGGATGCGGATCATTTGATGGAGAGCAAATGTCTGACAGCGGTAATTTCCATTGATTTAAATGATCTGAAGAGGCTCAATGACGAGAATGGCCATGCGGCCGGGGATACGGCTTTGTGTACGATTGTAGCGTGCATTCAAAATATACTGCCGAGGGGATGCCACCTGTATCGAACCGGTGGTGATGAGTTTATGATCTTATGTTCACGGGTTTCAAAAGATGATGTCCCTGCTCTGATCGATCATATGCGGAGGGAGCTTTCTAAGACTCTTTATTGCTGCGCCATTGGTTTTGCCACGCCGGATGCAGACGAGGATTTTGAACATATATGTTCTATTGCAGATGCAGCCATGTATGCAAATAAAAAACAATTAAAAGGCGAAGAGACGATTCGCTAGTAATTAAAGTAGCAGAAGATAGATACCTTAAATGTTAGAGATGGGAGAATTGAATGATCACGCCACTGGGTGATATTGAAATATGCATAGATGGAAAAACAATTAAATATACAGCACAGAATATGGGCGTGATGGATAAGCTTTGCCCTGATGTAGATGGCAGATTCTGTATAAAAGTCGAATTTGTACCGGATGGCGAAAGACATGCGATATCATGCATAATAAAAAGTCATATTCCATCTGACAAGGATGGAGTAGAATCTGGAGAACGGCTTGAGTTGAAGTCTTTTTATAAAGGGCACAGCAAGCTGTCCATAGGCATGGAGGGAGAGACCGGATACTTCGCTGATGGGACAAGGGCATTTGATACATATGATTATGATACAGAATATCTGGAAGATGGTGTCCGGTATGTGATAAATGAGGATACAAAGACTGACAGATATGTATTCGGTGTTGCCTGGATAGAAAATGTGACAGATGACAATGATGTGCAGACTTGGTTTGGAGCTGATCCTACAATGTTTGCGTGATATTTGAAATTAATATAGAAAACAGACGTGATGATATACTTTCCAACAGAATGGATAAAGAATTTGAAGAGTTGTGGTAAAGGGGGAGATAGCCATGCCATTTAAGATAGTCCGTAACGATATTACAAAGATGAATACAGAGGCTATAGTGAATACGGCAAATGTGAATGCTATAGTTGGATTTGGTTGTGACAGTGCAGTTTATAAGGCTGCGGGCTATGATGAGCTCATGGCTTACCGGAAAAAGTATATAGGTTCTGTGAGTGAAGGCAACGCGTTTATCACACCCGGATTCAGGCTGCAGGCGAGATATATAATCCATGCGGTAAGTCCACTGTTTTTAGGTGGAAAAAGGGGAGAGGAGGAGAAGCTTCGCTGCTGTTACCGGAATAGTCTGAAACTTGCCAGGGACTATGGGATAAGATCAATTGCATTTCCGTTGATTGCAAGTGGCGGATTTGGATATCCGAGGGAAGATGCGATGAGGATTGCCGTGGATGAGATAAATTCATTTCTTCTTGGAAATGACATGGTTATATTTCTTGTTGTATTTGATGCGCAGACTACATATCTGGGTGAAAAGATCTGCAATGATCTGGAAAGATATATAGATCAAAACTATGTTAACAGGGCAAGTATTGAAGAGTATGAAAATGCCTGCATAGACAGAAGCCGGCCTATACAGCCAACGTCTGGAGTGTTTTTTTCTGCTGCCATGCCTGTCCATAATTATGGTTGTGTTCAGGAAAGTGAGGCAGCAAATGTCGCTGAACCTTGCATAGCATATGGCCGCAAATGTGATGAGGATACAGCCGATGATTTTGAATCGAAGCATGAGAGTAAGCTTGAGGAAAGAATGAGACATATGGCAGATACTTATTCGGAGTATCTTATGTATCTTATCCATGAAAAGAATATGGAAAACTCTGAAGTGTATAAGAGGGCTATTGTCGATAAGAAGATATTTTCAAAGATTAAGAACAATGTCAATTATCATCCAAATAAGATGACTGCACTCTGTCTGTGCATAGGGGCAAAATTAAACCTTGATGAATCAAAGGATCTGCTTGCAAGAGCAGGATATGCATTATCTCCATGTGATAAGACAGATATAATATTTTCATATTTCCTTGAAAACATGATATATGACATGATAGAGCTTGATATCCAGCTTGAGGAGCATGGCCTGCCCTGTATTATCTCATGATGTTAACAGGTGGCGCAATTACATAGTATATTTGGGATGCTTTATATACAGTCTGCAGGGTCGCTTTTGAAGCGACCTTTTTTTGATTCCTTTTTTGTATAATGAGTTCATCAAAAAGAAACACCACATGGTGAATGAACATATTCAAGGAGGATGATTGTTATGCGTAAAGGATTGACAGAGGTTGTATTTATTTTAGACAGAAGTGGTTCTATGAGCGGACTTGAGGCTGATACTATTGGGGGATTCAACTCCATGATTGAGAAACAGAAGCGTGAGGATGGCGAGGCTTATATCTCAGCCGTGCTTTTTGATGATCAGACAGAGGTGCTTTATGATAGGGTTCCAGTTAACAGGGTGGAGCCTATGAATGACAGGCAGTATTATGTGAGAGGATGTACAGCGCTGCTTGATGCTCTTGGAGGTGCAATCCATCATATTGCGAACGTCCACAAGTATGCAAGACCTGAGGATATCCCAGAAAAGACACTATTCATCATTACCACTGACGGAATGGAGAATTCCAGCCGTAGATATACATATGGCAGGGTAAAGGATATGGTAGAGCATGAAAAGGAAAAGTACGGCTGGGAATTTTTGTTCCTTGGAGCGAATATTGATGCGATAGATGTTGCGGGAAGGTTTGGCATTGGCGCTGACAGAGCCCTCAATTATGAGTGCGATAGTATAGGAACAGCACTGAATTATCAGGTCCTTTCTGAGACAATATCTGCAGTGCGCAGATCGGAAAGCAGGGCTGACATGGATGCTGCCATATTCTGTTGCAGTGCTCCGATAAGAGAAGATTATGCAAGACGTCATAGAGGTGGGAAAGCGTAAAAAGTCATTAAAAAAAAGCAAATGTGTTTTTATAAGCAGCGTTATGCAAAATGTATTATAATGTCGTACTTTTTCTAATGCAATAAACTACAAATAATGATATAATTTTACAAAAAGATCGGTGATGCGATCATGCTGATCCGACATATTTGTGGAGAAAAAAGTATGAGATGGTTTAATGTGTTTGGTTTTATCCTTATGGCAATCTTAATAGTTCCAAATACTGTATATTTTACAAAACGCAAGGAAGGCGCACCCCGTAAATGGAACAATAAAATTGTTGGGATCATAGAGCAGATTGGAAGAGTAGGATGTACTTTTTTCATGATAATAAATATTCCCGGATGGTGGAGCGGCTGGGGATCAGGTGAACTGCTCACGATTTATCTTATCGTAAATACTGGATTTGTGGCGGTCTATTGCATGATATGGACAATGGGATTATGTAAAGATAAGGTTATTGTTGCACTTGCTCTTTCAGGCATTACGTCAGCACTATTTCTGTTCAGCGGAATTATCATTAGATATGTGCCACTGATTTTGGCAGCATTGATGTTTGCACCGAGCCATATTCTGATCTCATATAAGAATGCAAAGTGAATCGAATCGGGGACGTTCCTTCTGTAACGAGGAGTGTCCCCGTGTCACGAATGAGACATGTCGCGCAGTCGTCAGCTCAGCCGCGCCATATCAGCTGGTGTGTCAATGTCCATCAATTCAGTTTTGTTGGTGACAGGTAGCTGCCTTACCTGAGACTCGTGACTGTGGACCACGACATTCCCGCCTTTTCCCTGTGGGAGAGACAGAAGCTCATCAAAATATTGTTTTGGAAAGACCACAGGTGCCCCTGGTGTTTTGTCATAACACGTTCTCCATATATATGATGGTTCATTTTGAGCACATAATAATAGTGATGCTATAGTCTCAGTTTTTATGAGTGGCTGATCGGAAGGAATAAAAGCACAGCGGTCAATATAGGAACCAATTGTATCCAGGCCAAGTCGGATCATATCATTCCGATATGGTGAGGAGTGAAGGATTACCGGTATACTATATTCTGTGCAAAGCTTTTCAATATC
>CAKQQK010000083.1:0-13983 GCA_934270935.1 uncultured Coprococcus sp.
ATCATGTACACTCTTTCTCATGCTGTCCATGGCCGTATCCAATGTTGACTGTAGCTGCTCAAGGGGCTTCGTGAGATGCTCATCGTGGTTGATCACCTTGATGGCTCCGGTCTGAAGTATAGATCTTGTCAGCATATGGCCTACGTTATCGTGTATCTCTCGGGCAATTCTGTTTCGCTCTGACAGAGTGGCGGTTAGTATCATGTTGTCCTGGTTTTCGAGAAGCTGTCTTGTATTTTGTGCCACCAGAAGATCGTGTTCTGCTGTGTCATCCCTCATAGAAAGAAGCCTTGCACGAAGATCGTCTATGCGGCAGCTGTATATGCTCAGGATCAAAGAAAATGCTAGCAGGCACATCTGAGGAAAAAACGAAGAGACAGGATTCTGTATGTATGCAATGATAGTGAGCGGTGCCAGCATGACGAAAGGTATACGCAGTCGGTATCTTGATATGTCGTAGCTGACCATGGACACGAACATGTATATTGCGTGGATCTTAAATGCTATGATGAGATACAGACACATCAATGCTTCACATATATACTTAATTGTGCGCAGCTGGTGCGCATCCGTATCTGCATCACATTTGGCAGATGAAGATATACCTGACAGGGCAGGGCATATTGCGCCTGCTATCATGGATAAAAGCAGGGCTGTGATCAAGTTGGTGGTCACAGTTATATTTAGAGTATATATCAGGGCAAATGAGGATAGCAGCAATAGTCCCTTATTGATCAAGTGTTTCATATATAATTATTCTCCGTGTTAATTATGATATATGATGTTCAAAGTTTGTTCTGCATATTTAATATAATGCGTGAATTGCAAATTGGTGGAAGCTTTGAATGATTACATTATAAATAAAGTGTGTATAAAAAGAAATATGACAAATGTCACATTGTGAAGATGACGATGTTCACTGTGAAACCGGAGCGAAGATGTATATAATGAGATTATACAAAAAGAATGTGACATGCTGGTGTTGAGGGACTATCATGCATGTGAACGATAATCATGAGACAAGGAAGCATAAAACAGTGTATAAAAACAGGAGGATGTATATGAGTAATTCATGTAATGCAATAGAAGTTACTAATCTGGTAAAGAGGTACAAAGATCTGCTGGCGCTGGATCATTTCAGCCTGACGGTTAAGGAAGGAGAGATACTTGGCTTGCTCGGACCGAATGGATCTGGCAAGACGACAACTATAAACTGTATATTGTCTCTGCTAACATTTGACAAGGGAGACATAAAAGTATTTGGAAAAGAGATGAAACCAGACAGCTACGATATCAAGAGGGAGATTGGAGTTGTCATGCAGGACGTGGCTGTGTTCGACGAACTGACAGTGTATGAGAATATAGATTACTTCTGTGGTTTGTATATAAAGGATAAGGAGAAGCGACGAAAGTGCGTAGAGGAGACCATGGATTTCGTGGACATTGCAGATTACAGGAAGTTTCTTCCAAAGAAGCTCTCGGGTGGACTTCTGCGAAGACTGAATATTGCCTGCGGAATAGCGCATAAGCCAAAACTTATATTCTTCGATGAGCCGACGGTTGCAGTCGATCCGCAGAGCCGCAACAGAATACTTGAGGGGATAAAACGTCTGAATGAGGAGGGCGCGACCATCGTGTACACCTCTCATTATATGGAGGAGGTCGAGCAGATCTGCGACAGGATAGTCATCATGGACAAAGGTAAGTCCGTTGCAGTCGGAACGAAGGATGAGCTCAAGAAGATGATCAAGAACACGGAGACCATAAAGGTTGAGGTGCTTGGACTTACAGGCGAACAGATGTCGGAGCTTCGCAGTCAGCCACATGTGTATGAGGAAGAATATAACAGTGGCATGCTGACGCTTAGATATTCCGGCGGAAGACACAATCTGGTCAGGCTCATGGAATTTTTCAAGGAGCACGACATATCATTTGGCAGGGTGGTCACGGAGCTTCCAACGCTTAATGATGTATTCCTCGAGATCACAGGCAAGGAACTCAGAGATTGATTTGAATGTAAGTTGGATTATGGATTTGTTGAAAGAATTGATATTTGTATATTTCAGATGGACCGGGATTAAAAGGAGAGAAATATGTTTATACGGGATTTTCTATATACGATAAAGATATTGATGCGTGCCAAGGTGTCTATTTTCTGGACACTGGTATTTCCTATACTGCTTGCCACATTCATGTACATGGCATTTGGCAACATATATGAACAGGATGAGATGTTCAGGAATATAAAAGTGGCGGTGGTCACTGAGAATGAATCGGCAAATGGGCTTAACTATATGCTGGATGCGCTGGCGGAGGGCGATGATGCCCTTCTGTCGGTTACAAGGATGAGCGAAAGCGATGCGGAGAAGTCACTGGCTGATGAAGAGGTCGAGGGCATCATATATACGGATGATGTGAAGCTCACGGTTGCGGAGAGTTCTGTCAATGCGAGCATACTTGAGACAGTGCTTTCTGAGTACAAGCAGTACGAACATGCACTTAATGATATATATAAGGATGGCACCGAACCTAAGGGGGATATGGCTTCTGATGGCATTGGACTCCGACAGTATATGTCTGGGACTTCCGGCGGGGATGATATGTCGAACCTTGTGGAAAAACTCTCAGAACAGAGATCATATTATACAGAAAAGGCCAGCACCGAGGGCAGCCAGAATGTGTATAACAATTATTTCTATGCCATATTTGCCATGAGCTGCCTTTTCGCATCGCTTTCATCTATAGGAATGATGAACAATCTTCAGGCAAATGTGAGCGCTACGGGAAAGAGAAAAAATGTGTCCCCACAGAGAAAAATGACATTTGTTTTGGCAGAGTTTGCTGCACTGCTGCTTATACATTTTGTGGTCGAGGTTATAAGCTTTATATACATGTCCTGCATTGGAGTGGATTTTGGTGACAGAGTATGGGAGATCCTGCTTACTCTGTTTGTGGGCTGCTTTATCGGTCTGGCGATTGGAGTCATAGTTGGAGCTATATCAAAGCTTGCTGAGGGAACCAAGATAGGTATTGTGATCGGAATATCCATGGTGATGTCCATCCTTTCAGATTTGTGTATGAACGGAATAAAGTATGAGATACAGCAGCATGTGCCGATTATAAATAAACTCAATCCCGCGGCTTTGATATCAGATTCATTCTATGCGCTGAATGTTTACAGTGACCACCAGGTTTTCACTGAGAATATTGTCATAATGGCTATTGAGGCTGTGGTGCTCATAACAGTTGGGATTCTCATGGTAAGGAGGAACAGATATGCAAGTGTTTAAATCTTTTTTCAAGGTTTTGAGAAAATATATTGGGCAGATGATCATGTATGTGGGAATCCTGTGTGGAGTCATGATTGTGTTCATCAATGTAGGAAACGCAGATCCACAGAACTACTATAAGGATAAAGCGATCAAATATGCGGTGAGCGATGAGGATGGCAGTGAGATGAGCAGAAAATTGATGGCTTACCTGAGTGATACGCAGCAGCTTGTAGATGGCGTTGATATGGACGAACGAGGTATTCAGGATGCTCTCTACAACAGGGCGGTGGATTGTGTAGTAAGGATACCAGATGGCTTTGGCGATGCATGGGCAAATGATACTGCGGATGGTATGCTTGATATAACGACCATCCCGGGAAGTCAGGCGTCCATGCTGTTTGAGACAAGGCTTGACAGTTATATGAATATGGTATCTCTGTACAAGAAAGCCGGTGAGGATGTGAACAGTGCCGATATGAGAGCGAGGGAGGCACTTGAGCAGAAGGCTGAAGTCGATATGGCAGACGGAAAGACCTCAGGACATTCCATGTTATATAATTTTTACAACTATCTGGGGTGGGTCATGATCTGCGTTATGATAATTGGGGTAGCGCCTGTTCTGCAGGTGTATAACAGGAAAAAGCTTAGAGCGAGAATAGAGTGCTCATCATACAAATTTTTCAGGCTGAACAGGGAACTTGTCCTGGGGATGATGTTTACTGGATGCGTGCTGTCTGTAGTATTTATAGCGCTCTCCAGAATACTTATAAAATATGATATAACATCGGCAAGAGGCGGAATGTTCATACTCAATATGCTGGTGTATGCCTGTGTAGCACTCTCGCTGGCATTTCTGGTTAGCAAGCTTACCCAGAGTGAACAGATCCTGTCCATGTGTGCAAATGTCATATCACTTGGAATGGCATTCCTCTGCGGGATATTTGTGCCTAGGGAATTTCTGAGTGACACTGTGATGGCGATAGCACATTTTCTTCCGGCATACTGGTACGCAAATGCAACAGATGCCATCGACAATTTCACATCAGGCAGTTCGGTGACAGGAATATTTGTGAGCATGGGAGTACAGGTGCTCTTTGCCGTTCTGTTCATACTTGTTGGAGTGATCGTTGACAGATACAAGACCGCCGGCAGGGCTATGGCCTAGAAAATACACTGGAAGTTAAGAGGTGTGTTCTGTTATAATGTTCTTTGGAGGGAAGAGGGGCGCTTATGAGCGTAGCTCATAATTTCCATGCGCACCTCTGACATGTAGTAGAGGGGGCCCCGCGTGCGGGGGAGTTGGCTGCTACCTACTATTCATTTCATAAGGAGGGACCCGCCTAAGCGGGAGGATTCCTTATGAAGCACGCAAACGCCTCGCGAAGCGACTTGCATGCGTTTGCTCATAACATGTTTAGGAGGAACGAGAAAGTGCTTAAAAAGAAAGTGCTGAAACAGAACAACTTACTCAGACTGCAGAAGAGACTTGCAGTGATGATGCTGGCCCTTACACTTGGACTCGGTACAGGGTGCGGCAAAACAGATGACGGAGCGAGCGATGCTGCGTCGTCAGAAACAGAGGCTTTGGCAGATGGTCAGACAAACGATCAGACAGATGACGGAGCATCAGAAGAAGATGGACAGGAGTCAAAAAAAGCTACGGAAGACAAGGATGAGCCTTATGTAGAGGGAACATATTCCAGTGATGCATACGATGTGGCAGAATTTACGGCAGAGCCTCGTAAGAAGACCGACGAAGAGGGTAATCGCGGTGTGTATTACGAGATATTTGTCAGATCATTTGCCGATTCAGACGGTGATGGTATAGGCGATCTGAACGGCGTCACGGAGAAACTTGACTATCTGCAGGAGCTCGGGATCGATGGGATATGGCTCATGCCGATCACAGCATCCGATACCTACCACGGATATTCAGTGACGGATTACGTGACGGTGAATCCCGATTACGAGACAGAGGATGATTTTAAGAGATTGCTTGACGAAGCACACAGCAGAGACATGAAGGTCATCATGGATCTGGTCATCAATCACACTAGTATCAATCATCCGTGGTTTCAGGCGGCAAAGTCCGATGAGAACAGCGAGTACAGAGATTATTACAGGTGGGTGTACAAGACCGACAAGAAAGACTGCAATCATCTTCTCGACAAATCAAGCTGGGGAGATATGGTGTGGCACCAGGAAGGAGACTTCTATTATTATGGTGTGTTCGGCGCGGATATGCCGGATCTGAACTACAACAATCCGGATGTTAGACAGGCTGCGAAGGATGCCGCTGGTCACTGGTTAGAGCTTGGCCTTGACGGCTTTCGTATGGACGCCGCAGTTCACATCTATGGGGCGCACGAGTTCAAGCAGCAGGAAGATTCAGAAGCGGCAAATATCACCTGGTGGAACGAATTTGCCGGTTACTGCGAGAGCATAAATCCTGATGTATACCTGGTGGGTGAGGTATGGCAGGATGACAAGGTGCTGGAAAATTACGTCCAGCCATTTGACACGAAGTTTGATTTTGCGATTCAGCAGAAGATACTGAACTGCGTACAGAAAGGCATGGCGGTGCCGGGATTTGGTGATTCGCTTTCCGTTGCGATAGAGAATATACAGAATAAATATGACGGCGTGGATGCCAACTATCTGAATGGAGTATTTGGAGCAAATCACGATCAGGACAGGATAGCATCGTCAGTGAACAGCCTGGATAAGGCGAGACAGATTGCGGCGGTATATATGACACTTCCGGGCAATCCATATATATATTATGGTGAGGAGCTTGGAATGTATGGCAGCAAGCCGGATGAGATGATAAGGACGCCTTTCCTTTGGGGAAGTGACAGTACATACAATACGTCGTGGGAAAATGACGATCAGAATGCAGAGACAAAGGGACTTGACCAGCAGATGGAAGATCCGGATTCAATGTATTCATATTATAAGACACTCATAGCACTGAGAAAGGACAATCCTGCCCTTATGAAAGGAAGCTACAGAGCGGCAGCGCTCACAAGTGACAGTGTGACAGCATACTTCCGCGAGACGGATGGACAGAAGCTGCTGGTGGTGCACAACTTTGCAGAGGGCGATCAGACGGTATCGCTTGCTGAGTGCGGAGACATAACAGTCACAGATGTACTTTATTCAAGTTCTGGTGAGATCGATGTATCAGACCTCAGTTCGGTGAAATTAGCTGGAAATGAGAGTGTGGTACTGGAGCTTGGTGAGTAAAAAAACATCCCCCACCATATTCGTTTTGAATATGGTGGGGGATGTTGCGTATATACACTATAATAAATTACTTATTGTTGGCGTTGTCCTTCTCCTCACGCTTCTGATCCATCATAGCACGAACCTTCATTGAAAGGCCGAACAGGTTGATGAAACCTGAAGCATCCTTGTGATCGTAGAGGTCACCGGTTGTGAATGAAGCGAGGCTCTCTGAATACAGAGTGTAATCAGATGTTGTACCAGCCTTGATGATGTTGCCCTTGTAGAGCTTCATCTTTACATGACCGGTTACACGCTCCTCAGTCTTGGCAACGAATGCTGAAAGGCTCTCACGGAGAGTGCAGAACCACTTGCCCTCGTATACAAGTGCTGCGAACTTTGTTCCGACAAGCTTCTTGTACTCCATAGTATCACGGTCAAGTGTGAGCTCCTCAAGCTGCTTGTGAGCCTCTGTGAGGATAGTTCCACCAGGTGTCTCGTATACACCACGTGACTTCATGCCGACAACACGGTTCTCAACGATATCGATGATACCGATACCATGCTTTCCGCCGAGCTTGTTCAGCTCACGGATGATATCTGAAGTCTTCATCTTCTTGCCGTTGAGTGCTACAGGGTAGCCCTTCTCAAAATCTATATCGATGTACTCAGGCTCATCAGGTGCCTTCTCAGGTGTAACTGAGAGAACCAGAAGATCATCGTAGTTTGGCTCATTTGCAGGATTCTCAAGCTCAAGACCCTCATGGCTTATGTGCCAGATGTTACGGTCACGGCTGTAAGAATGCTTTGCATCAAATGGAAGATCGATGCCGTGTGCCTTACAGAAAGCGATCTCATCCTCACGTGACTGCATAGTCCACTCTGGCTGTCTCCATGTAGCGATAACCTTGATGTCCGGTGCAAGAGCCTTGATAGAAAGCTCAAAACGAAGCTGGTCGTTACCCTTACCTGTAGCTCCGTGGCAGATGGCAACAGCGCCTTCCTTACGTGCAACCTCAACAAGCTTCTTTGCAATGATAGGTCTTGCAAATGAAGTGCCGAGAAGGTACTTGTTCTCGTATACAGCGTCAGCCTGAACTGTTGGCATGATGTACTCATCGCAGAGCTCATCTACAACATCGATGATGTAAAGCTTCTCAGCTCCTGAATACTTTGCTCTCTCGTCAAGTCCCTCAAGCTCGCTCTCCTGACCTACATCTATACATGCACAGATAACATCGTATCCGTATGTCTCCTTTAACCATGGGATGATGGCAGTGGTATCAAGACCGCCTGAATAAGCCAGTACAACTTTTTCTTTAGCCATTTTAATAAATCCTCCTATAAATATAGTGTTTTGAAAAATTACTTTATAATATATTCCATTTTTCGCCTACATGAACTATACAACGCAAATGTATATTATGCAAGTGATTTTTAAAAATATCCATCCGATCAGCGTATAATATGCATGTGATTTATGCATGAATACATAGCTAAATGGCGGCAAAAACGTTGATAAACCGTATATTTTTAACGAATATGCAAATATTCAAAAAAACCATTGCATAATATACAATCAAAATGTATAATTATAAAAGTTTTTTGCATGGGAGATAACACATAGTCGGATGGGTTAATGGAATATCCAGAGATTTGGCGGGTAGAATTAGATTGTCAGGAAACAAGTCTATCATTACCTATAATATACATGTAATATACATGCTGATGAGATGCATGTTGACGAGGCTGACTAAGTGGGTATACAATCAAACAGGATATGCCTTAAGACCAATTCATGGGAATGGGAATATATATTATTATAGAAATGTACATTAAAATGGTATATCCGTGTTGTTTTATAGAAAAATAAAATGAAGAATGAAAATGATATATAAATTTTTACATATATATGGAGGCAGTTATGATTAAGGTAGGAATTATCGGATCAACAGGATACGCAGGACAGGAGATAGTAAGAATCCTTCTCGGACATAAGGAAGCGGAGATCGTATGGTACGGTTCAAGAAGCTTTATCGATCAGAAATATTATCAGGTATACGGCAATATGTTCCAGATCGTGGACGCAAAGTGTATGGATGATAACATGGAGGAGCTTGCATCACAGGTCGATGTCATATTTACAGCTACACCACAGGGACTTTGCGGATCACTGGTGAATGAGGAGATTCTGTCAAAGGTGAAGATCATAGATCTCAGTGCAGATTTCAGAATAAAGGATGTCGCTACTTATGAGAAGTGGTACAAGATAGAGCACAAGAGCCCACAGTTTATTGACGAGGCTGTGTATGGTCTCTGTGAGATCAACAGGGAGGATATAAAGAAGTGCAGACTTCTTGCAAATCCTGGATGCTACACAACATGCTCCATCCTTTCACTCTACCCACTGGTTAAGGAAGGTCTGGTTGATGCTAACTCCATCATCGTTGACGCCAAGTCCGGAACATCAGGTGCCGGAAGAGGCGCGAAGATCGCAAATCTCTACTGTGAGGTCAATGAGAGCATAAAGGCTTATGGAGTTACGACACACAGACATACACCTGAGATAGAGGAGCAGCTTGGATATGCGAATGGCAGTCCGATAGTTATCAATTTTACACCACATCTTGTTCCTATGAACAGAGGAATACTTGTGACAGCATATGCCAACCTCAAGGAGAAAGTCGATTACGATACAGTGAGAGCCGCATACGATAAGTACTATGCAAATGAGAGATTTATCAGGGTTCTCGACAAGGATGTATGCCCTGAGACAAGATGGGTTGAGGGCAGCAACTATGTGGATGTCAACTTCAAGATAGATGAGAGAACAAACAGAGTCATCGCCATGGGCGCACTTGATAATCTTGTAAAGGGGGCTGCAGGTCAGGCGGTTCAGAACATGAACATCATGTTTGGATTTGACGAGGCAGAAGGACTTCGTATGGCTCCTGTATTCCCATAAAAACGAATAGTAACTCATATATGAATATGCAGGAATATGCAAGAATTGTTTAGATATCTGATCAAGAAGATACACTTGAATATACACTTGAATATACACTTGGAAATAAGGTGGTAGGATGAAGATAATTCCGGGAGGCGTGACAGCACCTGCGGGCTTTAGGGCAGCAGGACTACATGTTGGGATAAGAAGAAATAAATTAAAAAAAGACATGGCGCTTCTGGTGAGTGATGTCCCGGCTCATGTGGCAGGCGCATTTACACAGAACATGGTTCAGGCGGCACCGGTCATATACGACAGGCGGCTTTGCCAGAATGTGGGAATGTGTCAGGCGCTGGTGGTAAACAGCGGTGTGGCAAATACCTGTACCGGCGAGCAGGGAATCCATGATGCTGAGACCATGGCTGCGCATGTGGGTAAGATCCTTGGCATAGATTCGGCTATGGTTGCGGTGGCTTCCACCGGAGTCATAGGAATGAGACTTCCTATGGATGTCATACAGAGAGGTATAGATATGCTGGTGCCGGAACTCTCATACTCGATAGATGCCGGAGTTGATGCGGCTGAGGCGATAAAGACGACGGATATCTATAAGAAAGAGATAGCAGTAACTTTAGAGATCAAGGGGCAGCAGGTCACCATAGGAGGCATGTGCAAGGGATCAGGAATGATCAATCCGAACCTCGGAACCGTACTCAGCTTCATCACGACGGATCTGAATATCAGCTCAGAACTGCTTGACAAGGTGCTGAAGTCAGATGTGGTCGATACATACAATATGGTGTCTGTGGATGGAGACATGTCTACAAATGACACTGTAATGATATTCGCAAATGGTATGGCGGGCAACGAGGAACTGCTGGAAACCGATGAAGACTTTCCTGCATTTGTCGAGGCTATAAGATATATCAACAGAGCATTTGTCAGAGCGATAGCATCAGACGGCGAAGGCGCTACCAAGATGTTTCAGGTGGACGTGTCGGGTATGCCTGATAAGGATACGGCAAGACATCTGGCAAAGGCGATAGTCGCCTCGAATCTTGTAAAGTGTGCCATGTATGGTGCCGATGCCAACTGGGGCAGAATAGTATGTGCCATGGGACAGAGCGGAGTGAAATTCGACCCATACAGGGTAGACATAGAGATAGCCAGTGTGGCAGGGCATCTGGAGATCGTAAAGCATGGAGTGACGACGAATTATGATGAGAAGGAAGCCAGTCACATACTCTCAGAGAAACAGATAAAGCTCAAGGCACATATGAATATGGGAGATGAGACTGCCACAGCATGGGGCTGCGATCTCACATATGATTACATCAAGATCAATGCGGATTATAGAAAATAATTCGTGTGGAACAGTTGAAAGTACATTGTAAATATACATCTATATCATAGGATAGAAGTTATAGAATGTTGACTATAGTCAATAATATGGCTGAGACTGAACGAGAACGATAAATAAATCAATAATCATAAAAATCATGAATCCAAAAGATATATTTGAGGACAAAAAACATTTGGAGACAAAAGATATATTTTAAGACAGAAGATATAAATATAGAAGAAAGAAGGACAGAAAAATGGTTATAGGTGATTACACAGTAGATCAGGTAATTGAGAAGGCACAGACACTGATAGAGGCTATGCCATATATCAAGAAATTCCAGGGCAAGACAGTGGTAGTAAAGTACGGCGGAAGCGCTATGCTCGACGAGAATCTCAAGTACAACGTCATCAAGGATGTTGCCATGTTAAAGCTCGTTGGAATGAAGCCGGTCATTGTACACGGTGGCGGCAAAGAGATCAGCAAATGGGTAGAGAAGGTCGGCAAGGAGGCTGAATTTATCAATGGTCTCCGTGTGACAGATGCAGAGACCATGGAGATTGCAGAGATGGTTCTTGGAAAGGTAAACAAGAGTCTCGTAAGTCTCATGCAGAAGATCGGACTTAAGGCAGTCGGAATCAGCGGCAAGGACGGCGGTATGTTTACAGTCAAGAAGAAGTTCCCGGGCGGCAAGGATATAGGTTATGTGGGTGAGATAACAAAGGTTGACACATCACTGCTCACATCGCTCATCGAGGATGATTTCATTCCTGTTATAGCACCTATAGGTGTGGATGAGAATTATGAGGATTACAACATCAATGCGGATGACGCAGCATGTGCAGTTGCCACAGCACTTGAGGCAGAGAAACTCGTATTCCTCACAGATATCGAGGGAGTATTTATTGATCCTACAGATAAATCAACCCTTATTTCAGAGATGGATATCCATGAGGCGAAGGAGATCATAGAGAAGGGTGTTGTCGGCGGCGGTATGCTTCCAAAGCTGAACAACTGTATCTCAGCCATGGAGAACGGAGTTTCAAGAGTGCATATCCTCGATGGACGTCTCCAGCACTGTCTGCTTCTTGAGTTCTTCACCCAGAAGGGTATCGGAACTGCTATTTTAAAAGAGCCTTTATTTTAAAAGGTCTTTTATTTAAAAAGAGCGTTTATTCAAAAAGGTAATATTGGGATAGGCAAAATATGAAATACAGTATAGTGCATGAGTGTTGATTGCGCTTCAAATAGACAGTATGTGATCATCTGTGATGAATCGAACTGAATGTTCCTGGTTAATGGTGCAGAATGTATGATTTGAAAGGTGATTACATACTGTTTTTATTATATGAAAGACCAAAACAATCGCATATATATTTATATTGTAAAAAGTATCAATGAACGGAGGCTAAAAAGCCATATTTGTGAAAAAAGTAACAAAAATGAAATATAATAGAAATATATTGTTGTAAATTAGATGGCGGTTAGATACAATGAAGCTGTGTAACTTTGTGCAGACACAGGAGGTGTCGGCATGGTTAATAAAATTATAAGACAGCTTGCGTGCATATGTGTGTGCATTTTCGGGATGACGTGTGTTGGATGTAGTACTGAAAAGCTGGTTGTGAGCAATGTGCAGGAGTCGGATGATACTGGGGATAAGTCAGATGCCAATTCAGATGCTACTGAAAGTTCTACCATAACAGGAAAAGATACAGGTATGGAAGAGGATGCTGACAGCAGTGAAAGGACATTGGGTGAAACTGAATCCGTGATGGAAGACGATGAACTGGCGGTGTACGTATGTGGTGCAGTGAAGAAATCAGGTGTATATGAACTGCCGTCTGGCTCAAGGATAAATGATGCTCTCGAATCTGCTGGAGGATTTGCAGATGATGCAGATACAGATGCGGTGAATCTTGCTGATAAGCTGCAGGATGGCCAGCGTATATATTTTCCACGTGATGGCGAGACGGCTGAGTATTATGGAGATCAGACCTCATCGGATACCGGTGCGGCAGATATTGGGAGTGACCTTGTCAATATCAATACTGCGGATGTGTCAGGTCTTATGGAGCTTCCCGGTATAGGACAGACGAGGGCTCAGCGTATAGTTGATTACAGACAGACACATGGCGGATTTGACAGCAAGGAAGATCTGAAGAATGTAAGTGGTATAGGAGACAGCATATATGACGGTCTGGAGGAATATATAACAGTAGAGTAGATGATGATCGGAGGAAGGAACAGTTATGAAAAAGGTTCTGGTTGTTGATGATGAAAAGTTGATTGTCAAGGGATTGAAGTTCAGTCTTGAACAGGATGATATGGAAGTTGATACTGCGTATGATGGCGGAGAGGCTATAGATAAGATAAAGAACAATGATTATGATATTGTACTTCTTGATATAATGATACCGGTATATACAGGTATAGAAGTGTGCCAGATGGTCAGGGAGTTTTCGAGTGTTCCGATTATCATGCTCACAGCCAAGGGAGAAGATATGGACAAGATAATGGGGCTTGAGTATGGCGCAGATGACTATATAACTAAGCCGTTCAATATACTTGAGGTGAAAGCCAGGATTAAGGCTATACTCCGCAGAAGCAACAGAAAGCAGGCTCCGGCAAAAACTTCAAATGTCATGGATATAAACGGCATGAAGGTAGAGCTTGACAGCAGAAGAGTGTTTGTTGGCGGCAAGGAGCTCAATCTTACGGCCAAGGAATTTGATCTTCTGGAGCTTTTGATGGCTCATCCGAATAAGGTTTATTCAAGAAATGAACTTTTGAGTACTATCTGGGGTGATTCATATCCAGGCGATGCCAGAACGGTGGATGTACATGTCAGAAGACTCAGGGAGAAGATAGAGAACAATCCGGGCGAGCCTGTATATATTCACACAAAATGGGGAGTAGGATATTACTTCAAGGGTTGATATGAATAGAACTAATAATAAAGACGTTGAGTCAGAAGAACTCAGAGAACAACAGAATACAGCCGTGAAGTCAAAGAAAAAATTCAGGGTCAGCCAGAGGTTTGTCGTATCTATCATGGTAGTCCTCAGCATTGCGATATTATCGTATGTGGTGTTGTGGGCGTTAGTCAGAACGGAGATAGTCAGAAACAACCGGAATTTTGACAAACATATATCTGAATGTGCGGACTATGTTGGCTATTTGGTCAACAGGTAAAA
>CAKQQK010000084.1:0-13511 GCA_934270935.1 uncultured Coprococcus sp.
TTGCTGCTATATCCTTCCAACGTGCTCCTGCAGGTACAAAGAAGATACCTTCTGATGTATATTCATCTACATCTTCCTCAAATCCGTCTCCTTCTTCCACAAGGTCATTATATTTCTCATCAAATCTATCAGATATGTATTTCAAGAAAATCAGACCAAGCACAACACTTTTATACTCTGATGCATCCAGATTTCCACGGAGCACACATGCTGCATCCCAAATCTGTTTTTCAAAGCCTATTTCAGCAGTATTTTTATCAGCCATCTTCCCTCTCCTCCTATGCGCAAATTTTTATTTATCATGCTATAAATTATACACCACGTAATATCAAAAGCAAACAAATAAAACCCCCCAGGCTAGCCATTTATGAAGGGAAAATATCAGATATGGAACACCATGTCTCCTGGAGCATGCACATCTCTTGCTACTTTGATACGTCTATTCTCTCCCTGAGAACCTCTTCCTCAGTGTATGTATGCTTGCCAAGAAGCTTGTCTCTCTTTGCGCCAAATGCCTTGTTGACACGTCCAAGATTGAAACCAACCAGAAATGCAGCAATCACAGTACCAACACCCACACTGCCAAGGCTGTGTATGCATATCAGACAGGTTATCACTGATATGACGACCATTGAGCAGTCAAAACCAATCTTTACCTTGGAGAATTCAATTTTTGTCACATCTGATACAGCCTGCATGACACCCTCTCCGGCAAGCGGTATAAGGTCAGCCGGCAGATAGAAAAATATACCAACCGCTATGAACACTGTGCTCACAAGCATCAGTACAATTCGCATCACCATGTTATCCGTTGAAGGCAGGTATGTCGCCAGATAATTACAGAATGTTGTGAAATATCCGAACACGATTCCCACTACAACCTGCAGCAGATTTATCGGCCTGAATCTTTTTCTAAGTATAAGTATCTGTATAAGCACCAGCGCCGCATGGAATATGATAGTGGCCTTTCCCATCTCTATACCCCATACACATGTCATAGTGTATGGTATGGAGCTGACAGGTGACACTCCCAGATTTGATTTTACCGATAGTGCTATTCCCACTGTCATAATAAACAGTCCGACAAAATACATTGGAATTCTTACCTTCATGTTCCTCATATCTTTTTATTCCTCTTTCTGTTGTCTTTTTCGTTGTCCATCATATTGTCATACACTCTGCAGAGCAGCATTTGCAAATGTCTGATCTCCTCATCTGAAAATCCGGCAAGCGCCACAGCTTCAACCCTGTCAAATTTCTGTTCAAGCATATTTACACACTGCCTACCCTTGTCAGTCAGAAAAAGTCCGGACACAACGTCTCCGTCATGTCCGGGTTTTACAACTTACCACTTAATATTGATATTACTTCTTTACAACAGCTTTCTTTGACAAACCTTTCACTGCAAACAGCTTCTTGTAATATGTAAGTTTTGTCACAGGCACTTTCACAATAAGCTTTGCAGGTGTTCCTGCAAATGCCTTTGCACTCAGCGTCTTTGATGTCATCGTCGTACTCTTTACTGTGATCATCTTGAGATTCTTACATCCATAGAATGCATTTGCACCTATGGTCTTCACATTCTTTCCTATGACAACATAGTTAAGCTTTGTATTGCCCTTAAAAGCTCCGCCTCCTATAGCTGTCACTTTGAAGTTCTTGCCACCAATTTTCACCACATCAGGCACTGTAAGTGATGCAGTCTTCTTGACCGCCGACACAAGCGTAACTGTTCCTCTTCCGGTAGTTGAGGCATTTGTGATCCTGTATCTGTAGTTGCCGCTGGTGTAAACCTTGCCAATCTTTGTGGTTATGTTGAAGTAGCGTGTCACACTTCCCGTATAGTTGCCCTTACCTGTTATGACAACCTTTGCTCTGCCAAAGTTCCTGTTGGAATAATACTTAACTGTATAATTCCTGTTCTTCACAAGTGTAGTCTTGCCATAGAGCACTTTTACTGTCGGAGTCAAAAGCTTACCTGTATATACAGCAGTCTTTGTCACAGATACTGTCGACCTGCCAAGGCTTCTCTTCAGTATGGTAAATGTGAGTGTACGTGTTCCACTATATTTGTCTTTTCCGGCAACTACAACCTTCGCAGTTCCGGCATTTATATTGTTGCTGTATGTGACAGTATAATCAGTGCCAGGGACAAGTGTTCTTCCCTGCGAGACAACAACAATCTCCGGTGTCTTTCGTCCTCCGGTGTATGCTGTCTTGTAACTTGCATTGCCTGTAATCTTGAATGTGATATCTGCATCGCTGCTTATATCCACAACTATCCATGTCCACACAGCAATAAAGTTTACATCACCTTCAAGCGCTCCATATACCTCATCAGCACCGTATGTTCTGCCGCCAACAGCAGTCCATGATAATTTGTATCCTGGCTTTGACTGTGCATATGAAGATCCGTCACTCATACTGATATCAATGTTCGCAAGGTCAAGCTCAGTGCCCTTGTTCATCGAAGCTGCATAGAGTTCTGTTCCATTCTCATCGCCAAATGTAACCTTGACCATAACAACGCTGTCACCCTTGCTGTCCACAGGATCCTTTGAATATGATGGCTTGCCGCCTATCGACACATCACCGTCAACTATGATATCTCCATCTTCTGACTTAACACCAAATGAATTGCCAGATGAACCAGAGGCATCGGCTGTAATCTTACCGCCCACAAGCTTTATCGAATTATCTGCCGATATGACCGACTCATCCTCACCGAGATCTGTCGATGTCGCATCGAGCAAGCCGCCTGTCATCTCCACATCAGATGCAGATACTGCTTCTGACACAGCTTCTATCTTATTTGAACCACCTGATATTCTTACAGTTCCTGAAGACTGGATACCCTTGCCCTCTGACTTTATCTGAATATCCTCTATCTCTATATCACCTTCTGACTTTATCGCAGCCGCACCCGGATTTGCAGATGATATGGATGACGATGGAGTCTTTCCTGATATCTTTACATTTGAATCAGCAGACGAGCCATTTACACATGTGATTCCGTCTGAGACAATATTGCTTCCGCTCACCTTTATCTCAAATGTTCCTGAACCAGCAGGTCGTACCGCAATGCTCTTAGCAGCCGCATCAGCTATGGTTATCCCGCTTGCATTTCCTGTATCCACAGCCACATCTGCGCCATCACCTGTTATTGTGTAATCTTTGTTCTCTGTAAATGTTATCGTTGTAACACCGCTTAACTTGGATACTCTTACTGTAGGATTGCCATTTGCATCGACAAGTGCTCCCACATATCTGCTGTCGCTCACTCTGCCCATATCGACTGTGTACGGATCTGATACTAATGTAGTAACCTCAAGTGCACTGCTGATCCGGCCAGCCTTTACATTTGCTGTCTCCTTCATCCTGCCGTACACATAATATACTGTGAATTCCTTAAGTCCTGCAAAGTATGTGCCATCCTGCCATGTGAGATTATCTGCTGAAGCATTATCTACAGATGTTATGGCATATTCCGCTCCGGTATCTGTTCCTGATATCTGGCTGTCAACCGTTATGGATGATGCTGTGACAGCCTTCTTACTAAGCGTTACTACCCCTGTGTTGTCTGCTTTGCCAACGACAGAAGTAAGAGAAATATTTGCCGAGCCATTCTTTGTTGTTATGACAAGTGTGTCACTGTATCTTCCAGCGCCAAGTCCTGACACAGGCCTGACTGATACGGATGTAGTCTGTCCTGCTGTTATCTGGCCTGCAGGATATGATGTTATCTGGAAATTATTTCCACTCTTCAGTTTTACCTGTATGTCAGTCAAATTCGACTCACCGCTGTTTGCCAGATCTATACGCTCGGTGTCAGCTTCCACATATCCGTATACCAGATCATTCCATGCAATGGCATCTGTCCTGCAGGAAAGTTTGCCCGGTTCAAGCACATTTACTGTACATTCCGCTTTGACATTCGAGCCATCCTTAGACACTGCTGTGATTTTGGCTGTTCCGGCACCAAGGGCTGTTATCTTGCCGTTCTGTACGGATACCTTAGCCCTGTCTGAACTTGACCACACAAGGGATGTATCTTTTGCATCAGCAGGTGTGACCGCCGCCTTGATCTCGTCACTGTCGCCCACATTAAGTGTTATGTACGTCTTGTCAAATGAGATTCCCGTAACCTTTACGACTGGGGGCTCTGACGGAGCCTCTGTGTCTTTCTCAGACGTTGAACCCGTTGTTGATCCGGTTGAGCCAGTCGATCCAGTTGAAGGATTCTTCTTGTCGTCCTCAGTTGTCGTGCCTCCACTGGACTCCCCGCTTATCGTCCTGAGTTCTGATGACACTTCACTCTTTGGAACTACCTTCTGTACTGCCTTCTCCTCATCTGTTCCGCTGTTCTTCACATACAGATAAAGTCCAGCTGCTGCACCCACAAGGCTTGCATTATAATCCAGTGCAACCTCGTTCTGGTTATAATCTTCTGAGCTATCTACATAGGATGTACTCGAACCCGCCGGTCCTCCAACCAATGCGCCGACAAGTACATGTGCCTGCTTTGTATATGCATTTCCAGTTACAGAACCCTGATATCCGCTTGAGGCTCTGTGATGAGGGTACTTTGATGAATACTTGTTGTAACCGACAACGAAACACTTTGAACCTGCATTGTTGCCAAGTATGTACTTCATCTGACCATTTGCCCATGATGAATAATCATTCTTTCCATATATAGTGTCATACAGAAGACCTGTCATCTGATGAGCAGTGTTATATCTTGCCGATCCCCAACTGTCTATCAGACAGAAGTTGTTATCTCCTGACTGCGTCTTGCTTGCTATAAGTCCTGACTGGTTCTCCACGAACACACTCTTCTTGGATGAGTTAGGACTGTAGAGCAGAGCCGCCTGAGCCACATTATTCCAGCAAAGAGCCCAGTTAGGATTGGTTCTGTTACCATATACATTATTGTATTTTGTTGCATATGCTGATTTACCTGTAGCCTTGTACAGAAGAGCTGCCGCAAGGGCATAGTCATCTTCCCACGAATCTGAGTTATAGAAACCATATGCCGGACCCGAGCTGTTTTTCTTAGCCTTCGTATCCGCATATGTGAAAAGCTTCTCCGCATAGGAAAGTGCTTTCTTATCCTTGTAATTTATATAATATGCCGCAAGTGCCGCCGCTGTCTCTGAAACGATATCTGTACACGTATCCGAATCAGATGTGAATGTTGCCTGTCCACTTCTGGACGACTGCTTTTCCGGAGCTCCCCAGTATCCATGATCGACATTTCCATCACCGACCTGGTAACAGAAAGCCTGAACCGAGCCATCACTTCCAAGGACTGTACATCGCTCGAAATAATCAACGAATCTGTCCATGATCCTCTTATAGTGTGCCTCTGTAGCAGTATCCGCAAATGTCTCAGCAAACTCCATGTGCGCTATTCCTAGAACTGTAGCCGAATATGCCTGTGGCAGACCAAACTTGGCATGATCTCCCGCATCATGGTATCCACCGCTGACATCCACAGTCTTTCCGTTATATGTTGTTTTTGCATCCTCAGTATGGCAGTTTGATCTCCAGGAGAACTCACTCTTTGCAGATACATCACTTCCGCACATATTCGCATCATAAAGATACAGTGACTCCTGAAGAAGCTTTGCATAATTGTACTCAACATCTGTATTGATCTCGCCTGTGTTGTCCCCGGCTCCGCCAGATGATGATGAAAGCGAGCCGATAAATGAGTCAAATGCACCTGACTGTGAGCTGTAGTACACCTTGACACCTGTTATAGACACACCGTTTGCCGTGCCTGTGTAGCCAAGCTTTGAATAACTCACGCTCGATCCGGCATTTACTGCACCTGACTTCTTGGATGTGTTTGGATATATGTACAGCTTTCCATCACTGAATACACCCTTGAGATCCGACCAGCTGCTGTTATCCTTAACTGCAGTTACCGAACCATTCACATCAGCCACCGCTATCCAGTCTGCTATGTATGAATTGCTCTTGTTATTTATCGTTATCTCTGTCTCGTAGTAGCCGTCTCCCTTGGCTGTTCCATCTCCATCGGCAAGGCTTGCAGTTACGCTTGAACTTGTGTTTCCAATTGAATCAAGATCTGCACTGCCTGATCCGCTGTCGCCTGAACCGCCAGATTCACCTGATGAACCACCAGATGTGCTCTTTGTTCCCGAGAGAACAGCTGACACGATCCTGAATTTGATCGTGCTGTTCTCCTTAAGATTGGCAACCTGTATTCCAAATGCCACCTTCTCCGTGCTGGTTGTGCTGATAGATGACAGATCAAGTACAGCATCAAACTGACCGCTCTTGGACAAATCTATCCACTTGTCATTATTCGACCAGGAAGATCCATATGATGCAAATGGCATAACTCCCGCATTCTGTCCACTTGCAGCGGTGAATGTGTCAACCGCATATGTGATCTTGAGTGTCTTGTATCCCGCATCCGCAATAGCCTTCATGGATGCCAGATCTGATGAAGGCGAAAACCTGATCTCCGCCTTTCCATAATCACTCCATTCATCTGTTGCCGCAGTCACCGTCTTCCAGCCGGTGTCCGGTTTCAGATCCTGTGTGATGGTCTCCGCCTTAGCTGTGATCTCCGGCCAGGTTATACTGCCGATGATCATGCATAAAGCGAGAACGTACGCCAGGATCCTGCTCGCTGCTTTCTTTCTCATTTCCCTTTTCCTCCTTGTACTTCCTTTTCCTGCCAGACTTCTTATCTGGACTTTCCTCCAATATCCGAACATCAACCCACTAAAAGCTACATTTGGCAGAGGTGACGCTGCATGTTTTCCATCGTATTCACTCTGGAAAAATTTTCCCTATTATTAAAAATATAGCACAGAAAACATCTTCATGCGACCCAATAATCCGTCATTATTTATCCGCATAATTACCAATGTTTTCTGTGCTATTTTACCAACACCTTGTTTCCAAGTATTCTCTTTGAATTCTCTATGTCATTCGCCATCTGACCTTTAAGCTCATCAAGGCTTCCGAATTTCTTCTCACCCCGGATCTTCTCTATAAGCTCCACCTTGATGATCTGTCCGTATATATCCCTGTCAAAGTCAAAGATATTAGTCTCTATAGTAATGTTTCCTTTGTCGTTCACTGTAGGGTTGTCACCTATATTGGTGATTCCCATGTAGACTCTGAAAGGATCCACATGTACTGCATGCGATCCCCGGATGATCCTGATCCTCGAAGCATACACACCGGCCGGTGGATAAAGCTTGCGCTCCTCTGGAAGCATATTTGCAGTTGGTATTCCTATGGTTCTTCCAAGCTGCTTACCTGATACCACTTCACCTGTCATGCTGTACGGTCTGCCAAGCATAGGGATGACCGATCTCACATCTCCCTCGGATATATTCTTCCTGATGACTGTGGAACTGACCACCTCATCGTCTTGCTCCAACTTGTCTATGACTATGACCTTATATCCATACTCATCCGCATAATTCTTCAGGGTATCCACATCGCCCTGCCTGTCCCTGCCGAATCTGTAATCGCTTCCAACCACGACATATCCGGCCCGAATCATGTCCACCAGAACATCTCTTATGAACGCCTTCGGCTCTGTGGCTGCAAATGCATCATCAAACGGATACTCGACCAGAACGTCAACTCCGGTATCAGCTACCACCTGTGCCTTCTCGTCAGATGTGTATATGGTCTTCATATTACTGACATCAAACACATGATTCTCCCTCATATCAAATGTGAACACGACACCCATATATCCCTGTCTCTGAAGCTTTAACACCTGCTCTATCAAAAGCATATGTCCCTGGTGTATGCCATCAAACTTTCCCAGGGCAACCGCTGTACGCTCTGTGCTATTTAATTGTATCTTCTTCGTATCCTTTATATGAATCATAACTGTCTGTCCTAAATTTCATAAAATGTATATATGAACTGACTCATCTGGCTATCCCTACCAGACTTATCACCTTACCATTAAAGCCGCTTGAATCACCTGCTCACCGGAAACATCTTGTATCACCTGCTCACCGGAAACATCTTGAACGGCACATACTGCCTCTTCTCATCGCTGTACTCATACAGTGCAGCAAATCTCCCATTTTCATCGTACACCTTGACATATGTGTCCCTGTACACCTGATTTTCCACAAATGAATCCGCAGAGAGTTTATTGCCATTTGCAAGAAGCTTCGCACCATTTGCTGATATATTGAGCTCTGGAATATCCGGCATAAGCTTGTCTGTTGTGAGCACATGCTGCATGAGTGTGCCGTCATCCCTAGCCTTCTCCACGGCATCAAGTGTCAGGCTTTCTTCTATGGTAAAGCCCTTCACCTCGGTTCTGACAAGCTTCTCCATCACAGCACCGCAGCCAAGCTTTTCTCCGATATCCCTGCACAGGCTTCTGATGTATGTTCCCTTGGAACAGCTCACATCAAATGTCACTCTCGGGAGTTCCACAGACTGTATGTTTATGCTGTGTATAGTGACCGGTCTCGGCTCTCTCTCAATAACCTGTCCTGCTCTCGCCAGTTCATAGAGCTTCTTACCATTCACCTTGATGGCGGAATACATCGGTGGAATCTGCATATAGTCACCGACAAAACTCATCACCGCAGCCCTGACTGTCTTCTCATCAGGATATACATCTGTCACGTCTGTCATGACTCCTGTCACGTCTTCGGTGTCGCTGGTCTTTCCGAGAAGCATGGTACACGTGTATGTCTTGTTCTTCTCAGTGAGCAGGTCGCACATCTTCGTAGCACTTCCCAGACACACAAGAAGAACTCCCTCCGCCATGGGATCGAGAGTTCCGGTATGACCTATCTTTTTCTGTTTTAGTATACCCCGGAGCTTTGCAACCACATCAAATGATGTGAAGCCCTGCTCCTTATATATATTGATAAATCCATCTATCATAACTGTTCTAAATCCAATCCAAACTCTTTTTCAGCAGTCCGCTGTATCAGCACCGGTTCCAGATCACATCTTTTCTGCAATCTATCAGCCGAGCTGTTTTTCTATATCTGCCACGATCTCAGCTACGATTTTGTCCGGATCACCTGACATGTTGCAGCCTGCAGCCTTTACATGACCGCCGCCACCGTGGCTGCACGCGATCTCGCTCACATTCACAATATCATTTGCCCTGAGGGATATCTTGTAGTTATCCTCTCCCGCCTGATACATGAAAAATGCAACCTCAGTACCTGATGTCAGTCTGAGCTGATCCACTATTCCATCCGTATCCATCTTGCTGGCACCAAATCTGTCAAAGTCCTCCTTTGTCAGAAGAGTGTGGGTTATCCTGCCATTTGCAAACTGCTTCATATTGAGAAGAGCATAGCCCAGAAGCTTGTTCTGTATGAGCGTCTTCTTGTAGAAGGTCTCATCTATGACAAAGCTTGGTCTTGCCCCCTTCTCTATAAGGATTCCCGCTATAGTCATGGCTGCCCTTGTAGTATTGCTGTGCTTGAATACTCCCGTGTCATGGACTATTCCGGTATACAGGCACTCTGCACACCGCTGATTGATCTTATCAGCGTCAAGGAGCTTGAATATGGCTTCCGCAGCGGAGCACGCATCACTTTCCACATAGCATACATCTCCAAAACCCTTATTGGACACATGGTGATCTATACACAAGGTTCTCTTAGCAGTCTCATAATATCTGACAAATGGTGTGAATCTATCCATATCTCCGCAATCAAGCGACATAAACAGATCATACGTCTCATCATCCGGCTCATGCTTCACCTTGTCCGCACCGCCCATGAACATAAACACATCTGAGAATTCCTGAAGATATACCTGAACCCTCTTGTCAGGGTAATTGCTTGTAATATAGTTGTACATTCCAAGTGTAGAACCTATACAGTCACCATCAGGATTGATATGTCCTGTTATGGCTATGCTGTCTGCGTTCTCTATCTCCCTTATAAGATCGTTCATGATATACCTCCTTTTTTATTCTCATATTTAATCCCAGTCAGCTTCGAACATCAGCTAATTATAAACCGCCTTTGGCAAAAGTTTATGATGCATGTCAAGTTTTCATAGAAAACCTGCCACGCGCTCCTACTCTTCTTCGCTCTCTGCATTCTCATCTGCTGTTTCTTCTGTGTCTCCATGCTTTCCAAGAGCTTCATCGATCTTGTGAGACATGTTGACTCCATACTCTATAGACTGGTCCATGATAAATGTTATCTCAGGAGTATTTCGAAGGTTCACTGAATGCGCAAGCTCCCTTCTGATATAACCCATGGCACTGTTCAGTCCTGCAAATGTGGCGTCAACAGCATCCTGATCTCCCAGAACACTGATATATGCCTTACAGAATTTGAGATCAGGTGTGACAACCACATCGACAACCGAAGTCATAGGTGATATTCTCGGATCTTTGATCTCGCGGCTGATGATCCTGCTGAGTTCTCTCTGGACCTCACCGTTGATCCTGTTATTTTTTACACTGTTTTTTCTCATATCTATCTACTTTCCAGGCACCTATGGCTGCGGCATATGTTTTTCATATACCACCGCCATTCTCATGCCTTTATCTGAATCACTTTCTAGGCACCTCTACCATCTCGTATGCCTCTATCTGATCTTCCTCTGCAACGTCCTGGAAGTTCTCGAATACCATACCACACTCAAAGCCGGACTTAACTTCCTTGACATCATCCTTGAATCTCTTGAGTGAAGCAAGCTTTCCTTCAAATATAAGATTGCCCTCTCTGGTGATCCTTACGCTGCAGTTTCTGTTGATTGTGCCGTCGAGAACATATGAACCGGCAATGACACCGATACCAGAAGCCTTGTATGTCTGTCTGATCTCTGCGTGTCCGATGACCTTCTCCTCATATATAGGATCAAGCATACCCTTCATTGCTGAATCAATATCCTCTATTGCATTGTAGATGACTCTGTACAGACGAACATCTACGCCCTCGCTGTCAGCCATATCCTTTGCTCTCGCATCCGGTCTGATGTTGAAACCGATTACGATGGCATTTGATGCTGATGCAAGAATTATATCTGACTCGTTGATAGCACCTACACCTGCATGTATGCACTTGATAACGACCTCGTCATTTGAGAGCTTTAAGAGACTCTGCTTAACGGCTTCAACTGAACCCTGTACATCTGCCTTGATGATGATATTGAGCTCCTTGAGGTTGCCTGCCTGGATCTGGCTGTACAGATCGTCAAGTGACATTCTCTGCTTTGTATCTGCAAGAAGCTTCTCCTTACCCTGTGAGATATATGTCTCTGATATGGTTCTTGCTTCCTTCTCATTGTCAACTGCCATGAATATCTCACCAGCATCAGGAACTGTGTTGAGACCCTGGATCTGTACAGGTGTTGATGGAAGAGCCTCTGTAACTCTCTCACCTCTTGAGTTGGTCATGGCACGCACCTTACCGTGTGACGCTCCGACAGCGATGTAATCTCCAACATGGAGTGTTCCCTTCTGTACAAGCATTGTTGCAACAGGTCCACGTCCCTTGTCAAGCTCAGCCTCGATGACGATACCTCTTGCCTTTCTGTTAGGATTTGCCTTGAGTTCAAGCACATCCGCTGTGAGGAGGATCATCTCAAGGAGATTGTCGATACCTTCCTTAGTATGTGCAGATACAGGACAGAATATTGTCGAACCGCCCCAATCCTCTGGGATGAGCTCATACTCTGTAAGCTCCTGCTTAACTCTCTCTATATTGGCGCTTTCCTTATCAATCTTGTTGATCGCTACTATGATCTCGATTCCGGCAGCCTTTGCATGGTTTATAGCCTCGATAGTCTGTGGCATAACACCATCATCGGCAGCTACAACAAGTATTGCTATATCTGTACTCTGTGCACCACGCATACGCATTGCTGTGAACGCCTCATGTCCAGGAGTATCAAGGAATGTGATGGTCTGGCCATTTACATCTACAACTGATGCACCGATGGCCTGTGTGATTCCACCAGCCTCACCTGATGTTACCTTTGTCTGTCTGATGGCATCAAGAAGTGATGTCTTACCATGATCAACGTGACCCATAACGCAGACTACAGGAGGTCTTGAAACCATATCCTTCTCGTCCTCTTCGTCCTCCTTCAGGAGTTCCTCGATCACATCGACTTTCTCCTCTTCCTCAGCTATGCAGTTGTACTCAAGTGCGATATCTGAAGCCTCATCAAATGGAAGCTCCGAGTTCACATTGACCATCTTGCCTGCGAGGAACAGCTTCTTGATAAGTGCTGTCACAGGAGTCTTTACCGCATCAGCCAGCTCCTTGAGTGTTACAACCTCAGGGAGTGTGATGGTTCTGATTGCATCCGGATCCTCCTGAACAGCCTGCTGCTTCTTCTGTGGCTTGTTCTTCACATTCTTGGCAAGTCTGCTGATATCAGCCTCAACCTCCTCAGGTGATCTTCTGTTGCCTTTACGCGGCTTATTCTTATCTCTGTTGTAGTTATCTCTGTTCTGGCTCTTTAAATCCTTGCCTGGCATCTCCTTGGCATCGAAGTCCTTGCGGTCTCTCTTGAATGGTGCTCTCTTCTGAGCTGGGCTGTCATCCTCGTCATCCTTGCCAAATGGCATATTTATACGGTTGCTGAAACGATTTCCACCATCTCTGTTAAAGCTTCTTCCGCCCTGGTTTCTGTCGCCGCCGTCTCTGTTAAAGCGTCCGCCGCCCTGGTTTCTGTCGCCGCCATCTCTGTTAAAGCGTCCTCCGCCCTGGTTTCTGTCGCCGCCATCTCTGTTAAAGCGTCCGCCGTTCTGGTTCCTGTCGCCGCCATCTCTGTTAAAGCGTCCGCCGCCCTGGTTTCTGTCGCCGCCGTCTCTGTTAAAACGTCCACCGCCTTGATTTCTGTCGCCGCCATCACGGTTAAATCTTGGTCTGTCTCCGTTTCTTTCATTTCCGCCGTCACGTCCGACTCTAGGTCTGTCCCCATTTCTGCTATCTCCGCCATCGCGGCTAAATCTTGGTCTGTCTCCGCCATTTGCGTTATTCTTATCGCCGCTGAAACGCGCTCTGTCCGTTCCAGCTGGTCTGTCATTGTTAAATCTCACTCTGTTTCCGTTGCCGTTATTCATCTTGCCGCCGTTTCTGTCATCCTTTGCAAATCTTACATGGTTGCTGGCACCTGTTCTTGCTGTATTATCTTCCCTTACAGTATTCGGCTTTGGAGCCTCTGTCTTTGGCTGTTCAACCTTTGGTGCCGCCTTTACAGGTTCAGTAACCTTTGCTGCCGGTTTTGGAGTCTCTGCCTTTGGTGCTGTCTTAACCGGTTCTGCCTTTGGCGCTGTCTTTACAGTCTCTGCCTTTGGCTGTTCCTGCTTTCCACCAAACCTGGCTTTTATGATACCAACCATAGAATCGTCCAGATTCGACATATGACTCTTGATCTCTATTCCCTTTGCTCCAAGGGTATCTATTATATCTTTATTTGAAATGTTTAACTGTTTTGATAATTCGTGTACTCTGATTTTTGCCAAATGTTACACCTCCATATTTTCATTTACA
>CAKQQK010000085.1:0-13435 GCA_934270935.1 uncultured Coprococcus sp.
CACACCTGATTTTCCATCTACTGTGATATTCCACAGATGAAACTGCATCTGTGATGTATACAGATCGTTCATGGAAAAGTGTACATACAGTCTTCCATTCTCCACCGCAAGCTGTCCCTTGTGAACTGAGTAACCATTGTTACCGTTGTAGGTTATATCCGCTGACGGATACTGACTCCATTCACCATAATGCCCGTCGACCACAAGTCCGGATGTGACAGGTCCTGTGATCTCCTCAGTTGTACCCGTCTCAGTTGTGACATTCTCCGTTGTCTGTTCTGTAGTGCTGACCTCAGTTGTTGTCTGTTCTGTAGTGCTCTCTGATGCCTGCTCTGTTGTCACTGCGGTATCCTCAGTTGCATCTTCGGTCGTAGTTTCTTCTGTACTGTTCTCTGCAGTCTCTGTGGTTGTCCCACTCCCAGCTTCCGTGGTTGTCTCGCTCCCAGTTTCTGTGGTTGTCTCGCTCTCAGCCTCTGTGGTTGTCTCGCTTCCGGCCTCCGTGGTCGCCTCAGAGGATGAACTACCACCTGCTATATCAAGCTCGACCGTATTGCCATTCCAGCCTATTGTCATATTTTGCACATCTGTTCCATATGTGCTGACCGGAACTTTGGCATTCCAGCACATGCTCGCATATCCCCAGCCAGATGGTGATGCACCTGTGTTTGTCGTATAACCCGTAGCGCCATCAATCGACTGATACCATGCATTTAACACGCCGAACGATGATCCATCACCATTGTTACCTGTGTTTATAACCAGCTTGGACAATGCACCTGGGACAGTCTGTCCATTCACGGATATATCAAATGTCTGTTGAATGTAATTAGTCCACGAACCACGGTATTCCAGATAGATGTACTCGCCATCCGTCGTCACTTCTATGTTTCCACCATTTCCATCTGATAGTGTCTGTGCCTGACTCCCAAATATGGAAACACCTGAAAAGATGATCACCATGCATACCGCAGTTATAATCCCTATAAGTCTCTTAATTTTTGTTCTTCTGTTCTTCATATAATCACGCCTTTTCTTGTAGTAAAATCTATTGAGAATTGTTTGCTCCTGTCATACTCTGAAGTCTCAGTATGTCGTCAAATATCTTTTGATAGTTTCTGTTGCTAGTATCCATATTCATGGTAGGCAGCAGCAGTCTGTCCGACACTTGATACACGCAAAGAGGATTTTCAGATATATCCAGCTGATAAAGCTCCATTCCAATCTTCCCAAGCCTGCGTCTGAGTTCTTCATAGAAATAATCGCCCAATGTCTCGAGCGTGTTCTCACATCTCCGAAACTCAGGAAGTTCATTCAGGTACTTGCCTCTGTACTGGTCAACGAACGCTGAAACTATCGCCTCAAGTTTGAAAAAAGGTATATTCTCACTCTTATCCTTCATTCCTATATAAGTGACTAACGTGAATGAATGCCCATGCATCTTCTCCCTGTCACCATTAAAACTGTGTCTGGCATTGAAGTAAGATTTATATACGTAATAATTAAACAACCAGCCACCTCCTTGCTTTATATGTCAGATACGGCACAATAACCTATTATTATCACCTCTAGATTATAGATACCTAAGTGTGATATATCAATGATGAAAAATCGCCAAAATTATGGCTATTTTATGAACATTTTGTAACTTTATGTATAATCATAACGTTTCAACCGATTGCGCTATTCATATTTTATTTTGTATTTGATTGTTAATGATTGAATAGTCACAAAGTCAATCAAACAATCACAATATGAATGGTCAAAAAAAGATCCCATCCATATGAATGAGATCTTTCTATCTTTGTTTACTATTAATATTTCTATAATTGGAATTTTTTAATTGCTGTTTTTTATTATTATATAACCCGCAGAGCCTATCTGCAGCATTACTCCAACATTGCCATTTATGCCTCAAGCAGTTTCTGAACACTTACAAGCTTTACGCAGAGAACAAATATCTCTGTTGCCTGCTGCATCTCCTCTGGTGTTGGGAATGAAGGTGCGATCCTGATGTTGCTGTCCTTTGGATCGTTGTGGTATGGGAATGTTGCTCCTGCACCTGTGAGGACAACTCCAGCCTCCTTGCACTTTGCAACTATAGCCTTTGCACAGCCTTCCATAGCGTCAAATGATATGAAATATCCGCCGAGAGGCTTGATCCATGAACCGATTCCAAGTCCGTCAAGCTCCTCCTCAAGGACTTTGAGAGTTGCCTCAAACTTCGGTCTCATGAAATCAGCATGCTTCTTCATATGCTCCTTGAGTCCGTCAAGATTCTTGAAGTATCTCGCATGTCTGAGCTGATTTACCTTATCGTTTCCTATAGTCTGTATTGTGTAATGTTTCTTGGCATCCTCAAGGTTCGCATGTGACGTAGCCATAGCTGAAACTCCTGAGCCAGGAAAACTTACCTTTGATGTTGACGCAAACTCAAATACCATATCCGGATTGCCTGCCTTCTCACACTCTCCGATGATATCAAGTATCTCTACCTGATTGTCCTCATACAGATGATGGATGACATATGCATTGTCCCAGAAGATCCTGAAGTCCTTAGCCGCAGGCTTAAGATTTGCAAATCTTCTTACTGTCTCATCACTGTAGCAGATTCCCTGTGGGTTTGAGTACTTTGGCACGCACCATATGCCCTTTACTGTTGGGTCTGAATTTACAAGTTCTTCTACCATATCCATATCTGGGCCTGTCTCTGACATAGGTATGTTGATCATCTCTATTCCAAAATGCTCTGTGATAGCAAAATGTCTGTCATATCCTGGAACAGGGCAGAGGAACTTTACCTTATCAAGCTTGCACCAAGGTGTCTCTCCCATTATTCCATGTGTATATGCTCTTGATACAGTGTCAAACATAAGAGTAAGACTTGCGTTACCACCGATGAAGATATGATCCTCAGTGGTTCCCATCATCTCAGCCATAAGTCTTTTGACTTCTGGAATTCCATCAAGGCACCCATAGTTTCTGCAGTCTATGCCACACTCTGACTTCATATCAGAATCACTGTTGATAACATCCATAAGACCAACAGATACTCCAAGCTGGGTTGGTGATGGCTTTCCTCTTGACATATCAAGGTTCAGGCCAAGCGCCTTCTTCTCCTCATATGCCGCAAGCAGCTGCTCTCTAAGTTCCATTAACTCTTCTCTTGATAATTCACTGTACGCTTTCATAAAAGTCTCCCTTGCTACCTAACAATGTTATAGTTATATGTCCGGGTTGCACATCAGAACTCGCTATTAAATATTTTATAATATTCTATAGTAAATAGATTATTCTAACGTTCAACCCTTGTATCATATAATTTATTTCTCCGGTTGTCTAGACCTTATTCGCATAAGTTTGCAGTATTTTGCAAATTTTGGTTGAAAAATCTAAGTTCAAACACTAAATCCGACTATATTTTCGTCAAAATTATATATTTGACTTTTTATTTTCAAGTTAGCCAGCATTGAAAGATGCTGCAGTGTTCTTTGGGGATAGACTTAAAGATATGGCTCTGGCGGTTATTTTGATGGCATCACGGATGCTATCTGAGCTGCAAGCTGTGACTTAGGCATTGTCTGCAGTGTTATCCTTCCCGGGCCTGTGACCACGGTATTGAAAAATCCTTCACCTCCGAATAACATATTCATTGCTCCGCCCTTAACGGTCTCAGCATTCAGTGTACACGTTGCATCCATCATGGCAAGATATCCTGTGTCTATGACCATCTGTTGTCCCGGCGCAAGCATATAATCCACAACGGATCCATCAATCTCAAGGAAGACTATTCCCTGACCTGTGATCTTCTGCATTATAAATCCCTCACCGCCAAAGAAACCTCCGGCTATCTTCTTTTGAAAAGCTATCTCCAGATTGATTCCCGGCGTTGACGCAAGATATGCAGACTTCTGACAAATTATTTCCTTGCCCGGTCCTATCTCTACCGCCATGATATTTCCGACAAAACTTGACCCAAATGCTATCAGGCCCGGTCCTCCCTGTGCTGTATAAGTATTACGGAACATCGCTTCTCCTGTCATAGCTCTGGTAAACATCTTACCAACACCGCCTCCAGATGTCTGCATCTGCATATTAGGTGACATCCAAACCATTGCACCTTTCTCACAGCTTATGGACTCTCCCGCCTCAAGAATTATCTCAACAACAGGCATCATGCCACCTTTTATCTCGTACCTCATATTATTTTCCTTCCTTTTTTTATAACATCAACTTTTTTTGTTTTAGTACAATTTATTATATATTAAATAGCATTCATACAACAATGTTTATTTATAAATAATGAATAAAACATGAATAAATTTCCTTTTTTTCTCTTTTATCCCGATTTTGTCATCTTTTTATATGAGTTTTTTCATATATTAATTGCATTTTCTTAAACACAATGGTATATTTATTCAGTTGAAAATAAGAAATGCACAGATATGTGCAGATATTATGAAAGGAAGATGTAAAATGAAACTCAAAAAATTATTAGCAATTTCAATGTCAGCAGTTCTGGCTATGACAGCTCTTACTGCTTGCGGAAGCAAGGATGATTCTTCGGAGGCTGCTTCAGAGAGCACTTCGTCAAAGAAAACCGCAAAGGTCATCGAGATCGACCTTACAGATGAGCAGTACGCATTTGGTGTTGACAAAGAGCAGCCTGAGCTGTTAACACAGGTCAACGACTTCATCAAGACAATGAACGAGGATGGATCATTTGACGAGATCTGCAACCACTACTTCGGTGACGGAGAGCCTGTTGCTGTTCAGTCAGCTACACTTGACTCAAGCAAGGATCAGCTTGTAGTTGCAACAAATGCTGCATTTGAGCCATTTGAGTATACAAAGGGTGAGAACTACTACGGTGTCGATATGGAGATAGCTAAGGCTCTCGCAGACAAGCTTGGCAAGGAGCTCGTTATCCAGAACATGGATTTCGACGCTGTATGTCTCTCAGTTGGTCAGCACAAGTGTGATATCGCTATGGCAGGTCTTACTATCAAGCCAGACCGTGAGGAGTATGTAAGCTTCTCAGATTCATACTACAAGGCTTCTCAGAAGCTTATTGTTCCATCTGACAACACAGAATTTGACGAGTGCAAGACAGCCGATGACGTTGCTAAGATCCTTCAGGCTAAGGGTTCAGACATGAAGATCGGTTTCCAGACAGGTACAACCGGACAGTTCTACTGCGAGGGTGACGCAGACTGGGGATTCACAAAGCTTGCTATGACTTCAACCGGCTACAAGAACGGTTCTCTTGCAGTTCAGGATCTTTTAAATGGTAACCTCAACTATGTTATCATTGATTCTGCTCCAGCAGCCAGCATCACTGCTGCTCTTAACGCAATGCAGTAAATTTTAATTCGGATTTAGTAATTTTAGTATTAGCGCCAATTATGTTTGAAAGGATATTTCATGGGAGACATTTCTACAAAAATACAAAAGTTCATAGAAATATTCATCGACAACAACGGGTATGTTAAGGTAGTCGAGGGTCTGAAGAATACTGTGATAATAGCCATTGCCGGTCTTATCATCGGTATAATAATCGGTACCCTCATAGCTACCGTCAGGGTAATTCCAAAATACAAGCGTCTGCCTAGAGTTCTGGATGCGATCTGCAGTGTATATGTAGGTTTCTTCCGTGGAACACCTATGGTTGTACAGCTCCTTCTCTTCTACTATGTACTTCTTCCTATAGTGGGAGGACATATGACAGGAGTTCAGGTGGCTATGCTTGTATTCGGACTCAACAGCGGTGCCTACATCTCAGAGATCATGCGTGGTGGTATACTCTCAGTTGATCCAGGTCAGATGGAAGGTGGACGTGCCATGGGACTCAGTTTTTCGACTACCATGCTCAAAATCGTTATACCTCAGGCAGTCAAGAACATTCTGCCAACCCTTGGAAATGAATTTATTTCTTTAATAAAAGAGACTTCAGTTGTAAGTTTTGTCGGAGCAACTGATCTCTACGTTGCATTCAACTACATCGGAAGTAACAGCTACGAATTCATGGTTCCTTATCTGGTCATGGCACTTATCTACATCGTGATGGTGCTCCTCATCAGCCTGGGAATCAAATTAATGGAAAGGAGCCTGAGAAAGAGTGATAGACGTCATTAATCTTGAAAAAAGTTTCGGTGATAACAAGGTCTTAAACGGCATCAATATCACCATAGACAAAGGCGATATAATGGTTGTTATCGGTCCCTCAGGTTCTGGTAAAAGTACATTTCTTCGCTGTCTGAACTGTATGGAAGATCCTACCGGCGGCCAGATCATATTCAACGGTGTTGATATAGCAGACCCTAAGGTTGATATCAACATACACCGCCGTCATATGGGTATGGTTTTCCAGCATTTCAACCTGTACAACAACAAGACCGTTATACAGAATATCATGCTTGCTCCTGTCTATGTCAGATGTCAGGATCTTAAAAAGGCAAAGCGGCATAATCTTCTGCTCCCTGTCACCAATCTCTTCCGCAAGGAAAAGCAGACAAAGCAGGAAATTACAACAACAAAGTCAGAGATCATTGCCGAGGCACATGCAAAGGCTGAGGAACTTCTGAAGAGGATTGGTCTGGAGGACAAGGCGGATGTATATCCATCTACTCTCTCAGGCGGTCAGAAGCAGCGTGTTGCCATTGTCCGTGCACTTGCCATGAATCCTGATGTCATTCTGTTTGATGAGCCAACCTCAGCTCTTGACCCCGAGATGGTCGGTGAGGTTCTTGATCTCATGAAGGCTCTTGCAGATGAAGGCATGACAATGATCATTGTTACCCATGAGATGGGATTCGCCAGAGAGGTTGCCAATAAGGTCGTATTTATTGACGACGGACAGATTCTTGAATCCGGTACACCGGAGGAATTCTTCGGCAGCCCTAAGAATCCAAGACTTAAGGATTTCCTTTCAAAAGTGTTATAAGATATTTTATCCGTATTTTTTATACAGATTGTAATATCGCAGTTTATCCGGCAGGTATGGCATTTCATACTTGCCGGATTTTTTGTTGGACAGTTACATATTTCTATTTTTTTGCTCAGATAGCTAGTTATCTAGCTTACACATACATCTATTCTTTTCGCCCCTGCTTCTTTTATATATAATTCTCTTTAATCCAATTCTTGATCCATTTCATATTTTAGTTCATTTTTTCAATTTATTTCCTTATTAGCTATGTACTTTTGGGCTCTTATACTTTATAATAACAATAATTTGGGCTTTTTTATAAAAGAAATTAAATTATGCCCAACAATAACAAAAATCACATAACGATATTTCTTTATTTTGTGTGATTTCATGCAGTTTTCAGTGCTATTTGCGCTGAACCATAATTATTTTACAATAAGGAGAAAGATATGCCAAAAAGAGAAGACATTAACAAAGTTCTGATAATAGGATCTGGTCCAATCATCATCGGTCAGGCATGTGAGTTCGACTACTCAGGAACTCAGGCGTGCAAGGCACTTAAGAAACTTGGATACGAGATCGTACTGGTCAATTCCAACCCTGCTACCATCATGACAGATCCTGAGACAGCTGATGTCACATACATCGAGCCACTCAATGTCAAGAGACTTGAGCAGATAATTGCAAAAGAGAGACCTGATGCTCTTCTTCCAAATCTCGGAGGACAGTCAGGACTTAACCTTTGTGCTGAACTTGCAAAAGAAGGCATCTTAGACAAATACAATGTCAAAGTCATCGGTGTTCAGGTAGATGCTATTGAGCGCGGTGAGGACAGAATCGAATTCAAGAAATCCATGAACGCAATCGGAATAGAAATGGCAAGAAGTGAGGTTGCCTACTCTGTAGATGAGGCTCTCGCCATCGCAGATCAGCTCGGCTACCCTGTTGTTCTTCGTCCTGCATACACCATGGGCGGTGCCGGCGGCGGACTCGTATACAATAAAGATGAACTCAAGACTGTCTGTGCAAGAGGTCTTCAGGCCAGCCTTGTAGGTCAGGTTCTCGTTGAGGAGTCAATCCTCGGATGGGAGGAGCTTGAGCTTGAAGTTGTACGTGACTGTGAAGGCAATATGATCACTGTATGTTTCATCGAGAACATCGATCCTCTCGGCGTTCACACAGGTGATTCATTCTGCTCCGCTCCTATGCTCACAATCTCTGAGGACGTCCAGAAGAGACTCCAGGAGCAGGCATACAAGATCGTTGACTCTGTGGAGGTCATCGGTGGAACAAATGTACAGTTCGCACACGACCCTGTATCTGACAGAATCATCGTAATCGAGATCAACCCTAGAACATCCCGTTCTTCTGCCCTGGCATCAAAGGCTACAGGATTCCCTATCGCCCTTGTGTCAGCCATGCTGGCAACAGGACTTACCCTCAAGGATATTGAGTGCGGTAAGTACGGCACACTGGACAAATACGTTCCTGACGGGGACTACGTGGTTATCAAGTTTGCACGCTGGGCATTTGAGAAGTTCAAGGGTGTCGAGGACAAGCTCGGAACACAGATGCGTGCCGTAGGTGAGGTCATGAGTATCGGTAAGACCTACAAGGAGGCTTTCCAGAAGGCTATCCGAAGCCTTGAGACAGGAAGATACGGTCTCGGCTATGCAAAAGACTACAATACAAAGAGCAAGGATGAACTCTTGCGCATGCTCGCACATCCATCAAGTGACAGACATTTCATCATGTACGAGGCACTCAGAAAGGGTGCTACAGTAGATGAGATATTTGATATAACAAAGGTTAAGCACTACTTCGCCCAGCAGATGAAGGAACTCGTTGAGGAAGAGGAGGCTCTCGCAGCACATAAGGGCACTCTCCCATCTGATGAGGCTCTCACCACTGCAAAGAAGGACGGTTTCTCAGACAGATACCTCAGCCAGATCCTTGAGATTCCTGAGGAAGATATCAGAAATAAACGAATCGAGCTCGGAGTTACTGAGGCATGGGAAGGCGTACACGTAAGCGGAACAAAGGACAGTGCTTACTACTACTCCACATACAATGCACCTGACAGCAATCCGATAAATGAAGATAAGCCAAAGGTTATGATTCTCGGCGGCGGCCCTAACAGAATCGGTCAGGGTATCGAGTTTGACTACTGCTGCGTACATGCATCACTGGCACTTAAGAAACTCGGATTTGAGACTATCATAGTAAACTGTAATCCAGAGACTGTTTCAACTGACTATGATACATCAGATAAGCTCTACTTTGAGCCACTTACACTTGAGGATGTTCTCAGCATTTACAACAAGGAAAAGCCAGTGGGCGTCATCGCACAGTTCGGTGGTCAGACACCTCTTAACCTCGCTTCTGACCTTGAGAAGAACGGCGTAAAGATCCTCGGTACATCTCCTGCTGTCATCGATCTTGCAGAGGACAGAGATCTCTTCCGTGAGATGATGGATAAGCTTGAGATCCCTATGCCAGAGTCAGGTATGGCTACAACTGTTGACGAGGCACTTGAGATCGCTCACAAGATCGGCTATCCAGTCATGGTTCGTCCATCATACGTTCTCGGCGGACGTGGTATGGAGGTCGTATACGATGACGAGAGCCTTGACGGATACATGAGAGCTGCCGTTGGTGTCACACCGGACAGACCTATACTTATAGACAGATTCCTGAATCACGCCCTTGAGTGTGAGGCAGATGCCATAAGCGACGGAACTCACGCATTTGTTCCTGCCGTTATGGAGCACATCGAGCTTGCCGGAGTTCACTCAGGTGATTCAGCCTGCATCATTCCTTCAGTACACATCACTGCTGAGAATGTTGCCACTATCAAAGAATATACAAAGAAGATCGCTGAGGAAATGCATGTCGTAGGTCTTATGAACATGCAGTACGCTATTGAGAAAGGCAAGGTATATGTTCTCGAGGCAAATCCTAGAGCATCCCGTACAGTACCTCTCGTATCAAAGGTATGTAACGTGCGCATGGTTCCTATCGCTACTGATATCATCACATCAGAGCTCACCGGAAGACCATCTCCTGTTCCTGCTCTTAAGGAGCAGCACATACCATATTACGGAGTTAAGGAAGCTGTATTCCCATTCAACATGTTCCCAGAGGTTGACCCGATCTTAGGGCCTGAGATGAGATCTACGGGTGAGGTTCTCGGACTTTCAACCTACTACGGAGAGGCATTCTATAAGGCTCAGGAGGCTACACAGACTCTCCTTCCTACAAGCGGAACTGTCCTGATCTCTGTAAACAGAAAGGACAAGGATGAGGTTATCGAGATCGCACAGCTCTTCGAGAAAGCTGGTTTCAAGATTCTTGCTACAAGCGGAACTTATGCCATAATTACGGCTGCCGGAGTTAAAGCTGAGAAAGTCAAAAAGCTCCAGGAGGGCAGACCAAACATCAATGACCTTATAACAAATGGCTCTATAGACCTGATAGTCAATTCTCCAAGCGGTAAGGAAAGTGCCCACGACGACAGTTACCTCAGAAAGGCTGCCATAAAGGCAAAGATTCCTTATATGACTACAATTGCAGGAGCAAGAGCAACCGCAAAGGGTATCCTGTACGTTCAGGCGCATGGCGACAGCGATGTAAAGTCACTGCAGGAGCTTCACAGTGAGATAAAGGACGCTGAGTAATATCAGGCGCGAGCGGCTTTGCCGCCCGGGTGGCCCTGCTGATTGATGGCAAAAGCTGCTTCTTAGCGGCATGGCTGTTTATTTAGCTTGCTGTTTGCCGGTTCATGGGTTAGCAAGCTTGCTCAGCATTCAAAAGTGCATAAATTTTTCTCTAAAATAACAAAAACCAGGAAAAGGATACAATTTCTAATGTCTTTGTATCCTTTTCCTGGTTTTATATATATTAAGTGAAATTTTTATGCACTTTTTGCTAACTACTCTTCTCGCAAAGCTACATTTCTCGCCATACTATCCTTCTCGCAAAACTGTCCCTCTCACCAAACTACCTACACAATTCTCTCAAGAAACTTGTAGATATACTTCTCCAGATAATCCTCTGCCTGAACGATCATTCCGACATGTCCTCCCGGCACGTGTAATATATCAGCATCAAGGCCTGTGAAAAGTTCCTCAAGTATCCTCTGATCTTCCTTCTTGAAAATATCATTATCCGGTATGAGCACCTGGATCCTGCCACGCAGATACTCGAAATCTTTCTTTTTAAAATACGGATAATCCTTCAGCATGTAGACGCACTGGAAACTATGTATAAATCTCTGCTTATATCCAATATCCATCGCCACTTGTTCATAAAATGTCCGTCCATATTCCTGATTCTCCGGTGACTCACACTCAAGAAACTTAGGGCTCTTTTTTATAAGTGCATTTAGTACCATCTTTGCTGGAAGCAGCTTGAGAATTCCTACATAGATCGGCTCTGTAAATCGCTCCTTCTGGATATCTCTGATATAATCCGAATCTATCGTCAAAGTGGTCGTGATGCACATTCCCTTCACCATCTCCGGGAATCTCTTTGCAAATATCTGTGCATATAAACCACCATCGCTGGCTCCGAGCAAGATCACCTGATCAATTCCAAGTTTCTTCAAAAGAGCTTTTGTAATATCCATCTGCTCATCAGCAACTATCGTATTCTGTGGATACTCATAGTTCAAAAAGCGATAATTTTCTCTCAGATGCAAAGCATATGGCATCCACATCTCATGCATTTCCAGTCCATGAAAAAATACAATGACAGGTGCGTCCTCCTTGCCGCCATACTGATATCGGATCTTAATTCCATCAACATCAATCATCTGAAACGGATATTGCTGCAAAAAGTCCCTGTACTCCGCTTTAAAATCTCTCATTTGTCACTGCCACCTTAAAATATATATTTCCCTTATCTCACTGAAGATTTCCCATCATCTCCTCAAACAACTCAGGCCTGAGCAAGACAAGTCCGCCGTGTCCGAGTTCTGGTAATACCGTAAACTCCGTCTGAGGAAATTTGAGCCTGATATACGCTATATCATTTTTTCGCTCTTTTTCTTCATTCTTTGCATACCAATAATGGATGTGCGTATCAATCTTCGGAACAGGATCTGGCACCTTATAGTTATTGCACGATTCAAATGTTCGCCACAGTGTTTTGCTGCTGCTATGTCTCAGAACATCCGCAACATACTGCAGATCTTCCTTGGAATAGTCGTCCGTAGCAAATGCCTTTTCCAGCAAAGCCACACCGCCCGCTCTGCCTATCATCATCATAAGATAATCCTTAAGCGCAATAAAGCGTGTCACGATCCATGGCAACTGATACGGTGTTATTCCGCCGTCTATTACACAATGCTGTATTCTAACTTTCTGTCCCAGTGCAACCATCAGCGCGACGGAACCGCCCATTGAACATCCATATACCGCATATATCTCCGTAAATCCCTTCGCCTTGATCCAGTCATTTAGGTCTGATGCGATCTGCTCCACGCTTGTAAAGTCACTGTCATTATCAAAATCATAACCGGGAAGTGCCGGAACCAGCAGACAATAATTCTTTTCCAACAGAGGAATTACATTCTCAAAGTAATCCCACTTCACAACAGATGGATGTATCAATATAATTGTTTCTTTATTCTCTTTTCCGAACTCGTGGATAGTCATTGTATTTTCCCTTCCTCATACCATATTCTTTCTTTAGACCATGATTCGAATATTAAACTCTTGCTATCATGATCCATTTACCGCTCAACATTCATGCAAGTATATTGACTCACTTACATTTATTATAGCATTCACGCGGCGTCTCTTATTGAGAGGATTTCGCAAGAATACTCAATACTTAATTGATGTATACGATTTTCATCCATTTATTTTATAATTTTTCACCGTCATTACAATCATTGCCACACTATATATCAAAGCAATTATCAGTATGCATCGTGAAATCAAGAATCCAACAGTGAATTGTATCGGAATGCAGATCAGCGGTATAAGTATTATTGAAAATATAATTGAAACTATGGGATTCTTCCTCTTGATATTGAAATATAAAGCAAGTATTGCCATTGCAATACCAATCAGAAACATAATCCCAAATACTATAAGTAAAAATGCTATTGTATTTACCATTTCAAACTCCCCCATACAAATATTTGCCGCATTTATCTCATCTATGGTTTTGTCGACAAGCACTAGTATGCCAAATGTCGAATGGACGGCCCTTGTAAATCCACAGGTTAACATTGTGAACATTGGACTATAGTCCATTTTTAACGTCATTTTATCCGTGTGACATGGAAATCACAGCATTCATCCCCCTGTCCAAGAGTCTTAGTACGATGAAGCTGGCCTCCTTCATTCCTGTAATTTCTCTCGTCCATGTTGCACAGGCACGGAACGAATTCAAAGCAGTTCTCCCGCTTACCCAGTTTACAGATTCCACATTCCGTGTATGTATTGTAGAATTCATCTACGCCCTTCTCATAACGGAATTTCCAGTCAAGCTCATACTTCG